>JAICVT010000074.1 GCA_025935235.1 Ktedonobacterales bacterium
CGCATCCGCTGGCCGCCGCGTGGCGGCTGATGCGCCGCGAGCCCGCGCTGGTCGGGCTGAGCCTGGTCCAGAGTGGCTCGTGGGTCTGCGTGAACGCCATCTTCTGGTACAATCAGCCGCTGCTCGGCCGCGCGGGCGTGGTGGAGCGCTGGTATGGGCCGCTGACGGCGCTGGCGGTGGCCTGTGGCATTATCGTGCCGCTGCTGCTGCCAACGGCGCGGCGCTGGCTCAATCGGCGACTGTGCTTCGGCCTGTCGCTGCTGGCGCCGGGGATCGCCTACCTGGCGCTGGCGCGCGCCGCTTCGCCGTGGCTGGTGGTGGCGCTGCTGGCGCTGGTGGTCGGCGGATCGGCCTGGCGCGAGCCGCTGCTGAGCGAGGCGCTGAATGAGCGCATTGCCGATGAGGCGCGCGCCACGACGCTCTCGGCGCTGGCCTTCCTGGGCGCGCTGGCGGGCGCGCTGGCGAACGCGCTAGTGGGCCGCGCGGGCGATGCGGGGCTGGCGGTGGTTGGGTTTGGGCTGGGCGCCACGCTGATCGCGCTGGCCTGCGCGGCGCCGTGGATGATGCCGCGCGAGTCTGCGAGCTGATGGCAAGCTGACGCCTCGCCAGAGCAGGGGAGCGGATCGCTACTTCGCAGCCTCCACGGGCCACGCCAGCACATCCAGCCGCTCGGCAAAGTGGAGCAGCGGCGCGGTATCGGCCAGCGCGATGCCGTGCGACTGCGCCAGCGTGTTCTCGCGAATCTCAGCCTCGGCGGGCGCCAGGCTCCAGGGCGCGTGCGTGATCTCGCCGCGCAGAATCTGGCCGCGCTTGTTGGTGGTGTAGAGCGCGTAGCGCGCGGTGAGCCAGTCTTCCAGCGATCCCGGCTCTGGATGTCGCGGCGCGGTCGTCGGGCGATAGGACGCCGCGAAGGCGCCGGGCGCGGCGCGCTGATCGGCGCGGGCGACGCGGTAGCGGATATGGGCGCCGGAGAAGTCGCAGTCGAAGCGCGCGTTGAAATAGGGCAGCGAGTACCAGCGCCGCGCCACCTCAACCGTGACGGGGTTGTCGGCGTCCAGACTGAAGAAGTAGACGCCGGGCTTGCCACCCACTGTCACGTAGGTGCGTACGTTCGTTTCGAGCAGCCGCATGAAGGGCGGGACATCCGGCAGCCTGCGGATGCTGAGGTAGGGCATGCGGAACGGCGCCACCGCGACCCAGGCGTCGCCCTCCCAGGTGTCGGGGGTCAGGCCAGCGGGCAGCAGCGCCGCCAGACCGTTGGGATTGGTCGGCCAGTGCGCGAAGAGCAGATCACTCCAGACCTGGCGCATGGCCCACGGCTTCTCTGGCGTGGGCCACGGACGATGTGATGTCGCGCCGAGAATCTCATCGGCGGTCATCATATGGCGGCGCGCTCGCATCTGGCCCCTGCTGTTATTCTCGCTCACGCCCGGCTCAGCGGCCGTGGCACATCTTATATTTCTTGCCACTGCCGCAGTAGCACGGGTCATTGCGTCCGATCTTTGGGATGGCGCCGCTCATCGAGCTGGAGCCGCCAGCCGCGACCGCGCCGCGCGTCATCGAGCGGTTGGGGCCGCTCGGTTGGCGCTGGCCCTTGTGGTGGCTGTTCGCGCCACCCTTCGCGCCGTTCTGCTTCTGGCTCTGGGCGACTGGCGCGGTCTTCGCGCCATTGCCAGCGCCGTTGCTCAGGGCAACCACTTTCTGCCCGTTCGCCGCGGCAGGCTGCGCGCCTGGAACCGGGCGATTGGGCGCCGAGGCCTCCGCGACCGCCTGGGCGATGGCCGCGGATACGTTACCGCGCGCGCTGGCGGCAGGTTCTACGTCACCTACACCCGGATCGCGGTAGGCGCTGGCGCTCTCGATCTCGTCCACATTGGTCTGCATGCCGCGCGGCAGCGCCTGCTGTGGTGGCGGCGGCAGCGTGATCTGCACGGGCGCCCGCAGCGCATACTCGGAGACAGCGCGCTCGACATCAATTTTGAATTTGTCGAACGCCAGATAGCCCTCGCGCTTGAACTCCACCAGTGGATCGCGCTGGGCCATGCCGCGCAGCCCGATGCCCTGGCGCATCACATCCAGCCGGTCAATGTGCTCGCGCCACAGGCTGTCGAGCACAGTCAGCAGCACCGAGCGCTCGAACTGGCGCATGTAGACATCACCCGACTCGACCGCGTGGTGGTCCGCCGCTGCCTGAATGACCTCCTGCTCTTTCGCCTCGTATTTGTCCTGCGCGGCCTGGGCGACGATGTCAGCGAACGCCTCGCGCTTGAGCCGGTTGATGTCATCGGGGAGCGCGTCGGCGGGAATGGCGACGCCCCACGGCTCCAGCATCTTATCGAGGCCCTCCAGATCCCAGCTCTCTGGCATGCTGGCCTGTGTGTGCTGCTCCACACGACGGCGGGCCTCGTGGTCAATCATCTCCAGGATGCGGTCGTGCATGTTCTCGCGTTCGAGAATGGCGCGCCGGTCGGCGTAGATGACGGCCCGCTGGGCGGCGATCACGTCGTCATATTCCACGACATTTTTGCGAATGTCGAAGTTGTGCGCCTCGACCTTGGTCTGCGCCTGTTCGATCATGCCGGTGACAGCGCGGCTCTCGATTGGCGTCTCGTCGTCCATGCCGATGCGCGTCATGATGCCCGCGACGCGGTCGGCGTTGAAGCGGCGCATCAGCTCATCTTGCAGCGAGACGAAGAAGCGCGACTCGCCGGGGTCGCCCTGGCGGCCAGAGCGGCCACGGAGCTGGTTGTCAATGCGGCGCGACTCGTGGCGCTCGGTGCCGATGATGTAGAGACCACCAGCCGCAACCACTTTGTCGCGATCCTCGTCGCAGCGACGGGTCGCCTCTGCCAGCGCCTCGGCGCGATCCTCGTCGGTCGCGAACTCTGGGTCAATGTCGCGCTCCCTGAGGATGTTCTCGACCTCTTCGTCGGGGTTGCCACCGAGCCTGATGTCGGTACCGCGGCCTGCCATGTTGGTGGCGATGGTGATGGCGCCGCTGCGACCCGCCTGCGCCACGATGTGCGCCTCACGCTCGTGCTGCTTGGCGTTCAGCACCGAGTGGTCCAATCCCTCTTCCTGGAGCATCTCCGCGAGCATCTCGGAGTTCTCGACTGAGGTGGTGCCGACCAGCACTGGCTGGCCCTGCTCGTGGCGCTCGCGAATCTCCTCGACCACCGCGCGGAACTTGCCCAGCTCGCTGGCGAAGATCAGGTCGGGCTGGTCGGCGCGCGCCACTGGGCGGTGCGTGGGGATGACGATCACATCCAGCTTATAGATCTTGTTGAACTCTTCAGCCTCGGTGATGGCCGTGCCGGTCATGCCAGCCAGCTTCTTGTAGAGGCGGAAGTAGTTCTGGTAGGTGATGGTCGCCATTGTGTGGTTCTCGCGCTGGATCGCCACATGCTCCTTGGCCTCGAGCGCCTGGTGCAGGCCCTCGCTGTAGCGCCGCCCGGCCAGCACACGCCCGGTAAAGTCATCCACGATCAGCACTTCGCCATCGCGCACGATGTAGTCTTTGTCGCGCTTGAAGAGCGCGTGCGCCTTGAGCGCATTCTCCAGATGGCGGGTCAGCTCCATATCCTCATAGAGGTTGCCGACGCCGAGCAGCCGCTCCATCGTGTCAATGCCGCTGTCGGTGATGGCGACCGTGCGGCCCTTGAGGTCTATGACGTAGTCCTGCTCTTCCTTCAGCCGGGGCGCGAGACGCGCAAACTTGATGTACAGCTCGTTCGATTCTTCGCCCTGGCCGGAGATGATGAGCGGGGTGCGCGCCTCGTCAATCAGGATGTTGTCCACCTCGTCCACGATGGCATAATTGAGGTCGCGCTGCGAGACGAACGAGAGGTCAGGCACCATGTGGTCGCGCAGGTAGTCGAAGCCGTACTCGCTGTTGGTGCCATAGGTAATGTCCGCCTGGTAGGCGCTGCGGCGCTCGGCGCCCTGCGGGGTCTGGCTGTTCAGGATGACGCCAACCGAGAGACCGAGGGATTCGTGAATGCGTCCCATCCAGTCGCGGTCGCGGCGGGCGAGGTAATCGTTGACGGTGACGACATGCACGCCCTTGCCGGTGAGCGCGTTCAGGTAGGATGGCAGCGTCGCGACCAGCGTCTTGCCCTCGCCCGTGCGCATCTCGGCAATCTTGCCCTCGTGCAGCACGATGCCACCGATGAGCTGCTCGTCGTAGTGGCGCTGGCCGAGCACGCGGTCGGCGGACTCGCGCACGACCGCGAAGGCCTCGGGCAGGATGTCATCGAGCGAGGCGCCGTTCTCCAGCTCCTGCTTCAGCTCCGCCGTGATGCCTTTCAGCTCTCCATCGTCCAGCGCTTTCATCTCATCCGCTAGCCTGTTGATATGTTCGACGAGCGGGCGCAGGCGCTTGAGTTCGCGTTCGTTCGGGTCACCAAACACTCGATTGAAGAAGCTCATGGCGGTTGTATCTCTCTTGAGGCGGCGATTGGCGTGCGCAGCCGACCTGAAGTTCACACAGTGGAGAACACGTTCTCGCCCACACACGCATCTGTGCGCCGGGCGCTCCTGATGATTATACCATCGCGAGGCGTTCGATAGGCGGCTGGCGCCAGCGGGAAGGGCAGAGGCTCAGTGGCGGGCGGAGAAGTCGCGGCGGCGCACGGTGACGAGCCGCGCTACCAGCACGAACAGAGCGGCGGTACCCACGGCGGCGAGCGCGCCCGCGATGGTGATGACATGCAGCGTATTCTGGTCTGGCGCCACCAGCGAGAGGCTGATGGCGCCGACAAGGGCGCCAATGACCCCGACGAGCAGATAGAGCGGCAGACCCAGCCCGGCCCCACGTACCAGGTGGTTACCGAGCCAGCCGACACATAGGCCGATGAGGAGCCAGGCGCTGACTGTGAGGATCACACCGGAATCCCTTCACTGGCGTGGTCTCGCAAGCGCGATACGGGTGAGGCGAATGGACGACTACCGCGCCATCGTGCGGCGCGGCGCCATCAGCGCGCGCATGATAGCGAGCAGCAGCACGGCGCCTCCGATGGCGACAATCAGGCTGAGGGCGTTCAGTCCGCTCAGCGCGAAGCTCGTCGGCTGGAGCAGCGTCAGCAGCGCGCCACCCAGGCTGGCGCCGACCACCCCAATCATGATGTTCAGCATGAGGCTGATGGCGTTATCCTGAGCGGTGAGCGTCGCGGCGACGCCCGCCAGACCGCCCATAACGATCCATGCCAGAATGTCCCACATGATCCTTCACTCCTTCAGCTACGGCGTCCCGTGGCGCGATGGGAGGCTCGACGCCGACAAGCGAAGCAATCGCATGCGTCATACCAATTGCGGCGAAGCGGTGATCCAACACCGCTCGCCTACCGAGCGAGCACGATGCGCGAAAACAATAATAGATGCGAGTTGATGCGACAGGGTACTGGAGGGCGACGCGCCATGCAACAGCCACCAACGCTTGACGAAAGCCGACTGATCGTTCGCCGCTTCGCCGAAGCCGATCTGGACGCGCTGACGACGCTGCTCAACGCGACGCCGGAGACGGCGCGCTATCCAGCGGAGGTGACACGCGAAGCGCTGGCGGAGCAACTCAGCTGGCCGGGGCATGCGCCGACGCGCGATCGCTGGGTGGTGGTGGAGCGCGCGTCGCCACATCGGCTGCTCGGCTATTGCTCTGTCTTCAAGTCGCCCTCCACGCCGCGCGCCGATCTGATTGGCGTCACCCATCCGCAAGCGCGCCAGCAGGGCATCGGGTCGGCGCTGCTGCGACTGGCGCTGGCGGACGCCACGGCGCTCGGCGCGACAGACGCCGCGATCTACGTGAATGACCTCGATGCGCCCGTCGCGAAGTGGGTGGCGCGGCGCGGGTTTGCGGCGGTTGGCGCCTTTACCGCGCTGGTGGCGGCGGGCGAGCGCTCGTTCCCGCCACCCGACTGGCCGTCTGGCGTCTCGATTCGCTCCTGGCGCGACGCAGGCGACCTGCCGACGCTGGTGGAGGCCTCGAATCGCTGCTATGCGGGGCTATGGGGGCATAACGTGACGACGGAGGAGGAGTGGTCGCACTGGCTTCCAGAAATGGACACGAGCGGTATCTTCTTCCTGTATGCTGAGCAGCGCGGGCTAGTGGGACTGGTGCGCGCATCGCTGCGTGTGGATGGGGCGCAGACAGTGGGGACTGTGGACGCGCCAGGCGTCGTCGCTGAGGCGCGCGGCGCGGGTCTCTATCGCCCGCTGCTGCTGCATGCCATCGAGTGGCTGGCCGCTGAGCATCCCGATGAGATCAAAATCGAGTCGTGGGGCGACGATCCGGCGGTGATCGCTGGCTACCAGGCGCTGGGGTTCGAGGCGAGCCGCCGCGAGACGCTCTTCAGGCGTGGGCGGGCGCCCACGAACTGACTTGACAGGCGTCGCGGATTGGCTATACGTTCTGAACTATTGGGGCCGCCGATTGGTCGGCATCGGGCGCACACGGATGAGGGCCGAGAACGTGAGTGACGCACGCTTTCACATCCTGGGGCTGACGGGAAGCCTGCGCAGAGGCTCATTCAACACGGGGCTGCTGCGTGTGGCGCAAGAGCTGGCCCCTGACGGGGTGGAGATCGAGATCGCCGACATTTCGGCGATTCCGCTCTACAACGAGGACCTGAACCGCGAGGGTGGGCCTGCCCCCGTGCAGGCGCTCAAGCAGCGGGCGCGCGAGGCCGATGCGCTGCTCTTTGCGACGCCGGAATACAATTACTCTATGACGGGCGTGCAGAAGAACCTGATAGACTGGCTCTCGCGCCCGCTGGAGACGACGCCGCTGCGCCACAAGCCGGTCGCCATGATGGGCGCGGGCGGCATGTTCGGCACGGTGCGGTCGCAGTTGGCGCTGCGCCAGGTCTTTCTCTTCACCGAGAGCTACGCCATGATCAATCCGCAGCTGATGATCATGCGCTCGTCAGAGTACTTCGATGCCGAAGGACGTTTGCTGGATGAGGCGCTACGACAGCGTGTGCGAATGATCGTCGAGGGGCTGGTAGCATGGACACAGCAGATCAGCCCGCGCGAGGGTCGCGAGGCGTGAAGACGCCCGATGTCGCCCGGCGCGCTGACAGGCTGGGTGTATCCACACGAGCGGAGAACAGGCGCGAATGCACACACTGGCGATGATCGGCGCGGTGGCGCTGATACTCATAGTCCTCTGGGATATCTTTGAAACGATCGTGCTACCGCGCCGCGTCATGCGGCATATCCGGCTGACGGGCGTGGTCTACCAGGTGACCTGGGCGCCGTGGTCGGCGGTGGGACGCAAGATTCACAAGGCCGACCGGCGCGAGACCTTTCTGAGCCTGTATGGGCCAATGGCGCTGCTGCTGCTGCTCTTCGTCTGGGCGGCGGGGCTGATTATCGGCTTCGCGGCGGCGCAGTGGGCGCTCGGCTCGCACTTCATCTCGGCGTATGGCCACTACGGGTTCGTCACCGATCTCTATGTTAGCGGCACGACATTCTTCACGCTGGGGTTGGGCGATGTCGCACCCGATGCGGGCATCGCGCGGGCGGTGACGGTGATCGAAGCGGGCATGGGCTTCGGGGTGCTGGCGCTGGTCATCGGCTATCTGCCCGTGCTCTATCAGGCGTTCTCGCGGCGCGAGGTGGCCATTTCGCTGCTCGATGCCCGCGCCGGCTCGCCGCCGAGCGCCGTGGAGCTGCTGCGGCGGCACATGCGCGATTTCGGCGTGGACGCGCTCACCACTCAGCTCCGGGATTGGGAGCAGTGGGCCGCTGAGCTGATGGAGAGCCAGCTCTCGTATCCCTCGCTGAGCTACTTCCGCTCGCAGCACGAGAACCAGTCGTGGTTGGCCGGTCTGACGACCATCCTCGACGCCTGCGCGCTGATCATCGTCGGCGTGGATGGCATTCCCGCGCAGCAGGCGCGGCTGACCTTCGCGATGGCGCGCCACGCGGCGGTGGACCTGAGCCAGATGTCGGGCACGGAGCCGGATATGCGTTGCAATACCCGCCTGCCCGATGGGGATGTGGCGCGACTGCGCGAGCTGCTGGAAGATGCGGGCGCGCCGCTGCGCGCGGGCGCCGAGGCCGACGCCAAGCTGACCGAGCTGCGTCTGCTCTATGAGCCCTACGTCTTCGCGCTCTCGCAGCGCCTGCTGATGGAGCTGCCGCCGTGGCTGCCGGGGGAGGACGAAGTGGACGCTTGGCGGTCCAGCCCGTGGGAATTCGCGCCGCAGAGCGTGCAGTCGCTGCACATCACGCAGTTGCGCACGCTGGAGTTTGAGGCGCGGTGACGCCAACGGGCGGCGCAAACGGGAGGGACGCGATCATGCGCTTTGGCATCAACATGCCCAATTTCGGCGCGTTCGGCGATGCCCGCACGCTGGCGGCTCTGGCGCGCGAGGCGGAGGAGCGCGGCTGGGATGGCTTCTTCCTCTGGGACCACATCGGCGCGGACTGGGGGCCAGACAACTCCTTCGCCGACCCGTGGATCGCGCTGACCGCGATGGCGATGGCGACCTCGAAGATCACGCTGGGCACGGTCGTCACGCCGCTGCCTCGCCGCAGACCGTGGAAGGTGGCGCGCGAGGCGGCGACGCTGGACCGCCTCTCTGGCGGTCGGCTCGTGCTGGGTGTTGGTATCGGTAGCGACTTTGGGCAGGAGTATAGCGCCTATGGCGAGTCGCCCGATGACCGGCTGCACGGCGCGATGCTGGATGAGGCGCTGGAGATCATCACCGGGCTGTGGAGCGGTGAGCCGTTCAGCTTCGAGGGCGCGCACTATCAGGTCCACGGGGCGCGCTACCTGCCGACGCCCGCACAGCAGCCGCGCATTCCCATCTGGGTGGCGGCGGTCTGGCCGCACAAGAAGCCGTTGCGGCGCGCCGCCCGCTGGGATGGCGTCTGTCCGCTGGTGGACGATCACCAGATGTCGCCCGATCAGTTGCGCGAGGCGCTGGCATACATCAAGCCGCTGCTGCCAGAGGGCAAGCCGTTCGATGCGCTGGCCTATGGCGGCACGCCCGGCAAAGATGAGGCGGCCGAGACGGCGCTAGTCGCGGAATTTCGCGACGCGGGCGCGACCTGGTGGCAAGAGAGCATGGCGCCTGACGATACGCTCGACTACGCGCGCGAGCGCATCCGGCGCGGGCCGCCGCGACTGCCAGAGCGCCCGCGCGCCTGACATCGCAAGCCTCCGTACCGAAAAGAAAGAGACAATTTTTCGCCATGCCACGTCAAAGCAGAGCGGCCAGCGACCAGCCCACGCGCGAGAAGATGTACGACGCGATCATCGTTGGCGCTGGCGTCTCGGGGCTGCTTGCCGCCTACGAATTGCTGCGGCTGCGGCCCGTGAGCGCCGTGCTGCTGGTGGACGCCGGGCCGCCGCTAGAGCGACGCAGCGCCCAGGACGCGACGACGGGCGGCTACGGCGGCGCGGGTTTGTACCTCGGCGGTCGGCTCTACTTCGGCGCGACCGCGCTGCCCGTCATGCCTCCCGTCAGCTCGCTCGCGTGGCTGCGGCCAGCGCTCAGCGGCGATGCTTTTGCGCGACGCGCGACGGAGGTGGATGAACTGTTGCGGGCGCTCGGCGCGCGGGCTGAGTGGCAGCAGCGCCCGCCAGAGCCGCTGGAGCGCGCGATCGAGCAGGCCAGCGCGGCGGGCCTGGACTACGTTACGAGCCATCCCTCGCGGCGGCTCAGCCAGGAGGACAAGCTGGTGGCGCTGGGCGCGCTGCGCGAGCGGCTGCTGGCGGCTGGCGCACAATTCCTCTTTGGCGCGCATGTGGATGCGACCGAGCGCGATGGCGAAGGATTCCGGCTTGCGCTCTCGCCCGCCTCAGCCGCTGATGGCGGAGCTGGCGGCATTCCCGCCGAATTGCGCGCGCGGACGCTATTGCTGGCGCCGGGGCGCTATGGCGCGGAGTGGCTGCGTGGCGCGGCGACTTCACTCGGCGCGCGAGTGGAGTCGCTTCCCTCAACCTTCGGCGTACGGCTGGAGGCGCCCGCCAGCGTCTACGATCCGCTGACGGACGTGAACCCTGACCCGCGCATGCAGCGGCTGACGCGCGATGACGCGCTGATCAAGACCTACGCGACCTGTCCGGGCGGACTGGTAACGGCTGTTCGACGCTATGGCGCGCTGGTGGCCAGCGGCGTCCCGATCATGCAGCGCGAGCAGCGCGGCCCCACGACGACGGTGGCGATTCTGGCGCAGCCTGGAATGGAGGGCGCGAGCGGCGTATGGCGCGAGGGAGAGCGGGCCGCCCGCGTCCTGAATGAGCGCACGCCCGATCGGCTGGTCGTGCAACGGTTGGGCGATGTGCGGCGCGGGTGGTCGACCACGGAGGAGGCGCTGGCGGCGAATGGCGTGCGCCCCAGCGACTCCACAGCGCAGCCCAGCGCGCTGCACGACGTCTATAGCGCCGCCTACTGGCGCGCGTTTGATGACTTCATCGCGCGGCTCGACCAATTGGCTCCTGGAATCAATGCTGAGGATACGCTGATCTACGGCCCGGCTGAGGAGCGGTTCTGGGGTTTTCCGACCGATGAACTGCTCCAGACGACGACGCCGGGGCTGTTCATGTCAGGTGATGGCGCGGGGCAGAGCCAGGGCATCATCCAGGCCAGCGTATGCGGTCTGCTGGCGGGCGAAGGCATGGCGCGCGCGCTGGGGTGAAAGGAGTGACGCCCCCACCCCCAACCCCTCCCCCGCTGCGCGAGAGAGGGGAGCTATGGTTCGAGCATAGTGGCGCGCAGTGCCCGCTCGCCGTTGCGGGCGTCGTGGAGCCGTAGCTATGGGAAGCGCATAGCGGCGCATTGCTCCCCTCTCCCGCCTTGGCGGGGGAGGGGCTGGGGGAGGGGGCGTCAGGCGGTCATTTCGCGCACGATCTCGGAGACGCGCTTGCCATCGGCGAGGCCCTTGGTGGCTTTGGCCGCCAGTGGCATGACGGCGCGGAACTCCTTGCCATGCTCGGTAATGAGCTTGGCGACGATCTCGCGCACCTCGTCGTCGGTTAGGCGGGCGGGTAGGTAACCCTTCAGTATCTCTGCCTCGCGCGTCTCTTTGTCGGCCAGCTCGGCGCGACCCGCCTGGCGGAAGATGTCCGCTGACTCCAGACGCTGCTTGATCTGCTTATCAAGAATGGCGAAGCGGTCCTGATCGCTGAGCGCGGCGCGGTTGCGCGCTACCTCTTCATGCGTGAAGCCGTCGAGCGCCATGCGAATGGTATCCATGCGCACCTGGTCGCGCTGGCGGATCGCGTCGCCCAGGTCAGCGCGCAAACGGGCGACGATCTTTGAGCCGTCGCTCTGTGATGTTGTCATAGAGTTTGCCTGCTTCCTTTGCCATGCGTTGGCATCGAGTGGGTGGCGTGAGATGGCGTGAGATGACGCGCCGCATTGTCGGCCTGTACGCGCGGTGAGGTGAGCGGAGGGCCGAGCGTCAGGCGCGTGGCGAGGCGGGCGCGAAGACGAAAGCCATTGCGGGCGCCGCGCCGCTCATTCCGATGGCGGGGCGCGCCGCCTGTGTGACGAGGCCCGCTGGCGCCAGCGATGAGCCGCCCGAGCCAGAAGCCGGCGATGCGGAAGGTTGCGAGTTGCTGGCGGGAATCTTGGGTGTGCTATAGACGTAGTAGCCATAGGCGGCGCCCACGCCAATCAGCAGTGCCATCACAATCGCCATCAGCGCCTTGCCGAATGCGGCCGCTCCCGACGTCTCCTCTTCTTCCTCCACTGGCATGCCACGGCGCGCGCGCGGATCACGCGGGTCGAAGCCGCCGCGTCGCGCTCCGGGCGCATTGAGTGGCTGATCGCCCCAGAGGCCGCCACCACGCGCGGGCGCGCCTGGCGCGCCGGGACGACGATTGCGACCGCCAGAGTCAGCGGGTGAGGGGCCGCGTGGAGCGCCTCGCGGGCGACCGGAGGTCTCCCAGTCGTCGCGCTGCGGCCGTGGACTGCGCCCGGAGCGGTCGCCACGGCTATAGCCATCAGGCGGCCGACGGTCGCGGCGCACTGTGGCGTCCTCATCCCAGTCGGGGCGCGGACGTCGTCCCCCGCTGGGTTGGTCGGAGCGTGGGCGCCGATCGTAGCCGCCGCGGTCATTGCGCGAGCCGGAGCTGGAGCGTGGATCGTCGTACCCATTACCGCGGCCGCGCTGATAGGAACGACCGGCAGGCGCATCGCTGCCCGCGTACGGTCCACGCCTGCGCTCGCCTTGGCCGCGTGGGCGATAATCGTCGTCCCGGTCGTCGAATCCCATGCCCTCCACCTTCGAGGTAGGCGCCGGACGCCGACGCCCTGAGCGCTGCGCGGGTGGCAGGCGCGCAGATGAGGAGGGCGACGGGACAGGCGTCGTGTCATTCACTGGCGAGTGTACCACATCCCGGCAAAGCGCCCCTCCGCCAGTCCTGCTCGCGGAAGGGCGCTGCGGTCGTGGCGAGCGCGACGACTACTCGTGGTCGGGGTCTTTCTCCGGCTCGCGCCGCTCGGGCTGCAGGCCAGCGCCCAGATTCGAGATCAGCCCACCCAGGCTGACGCCCTCGCGCTCCTGTCCCTCGCTGAGCGGTATCTTCTCCAGGTCAGCGCGCAGGGACTGCACTTGCTGGGTGACCTGCGCCGCGCTGGCGCCGACGCCGGACAGCACGATGCCATCGAATCCCAGCCGCACCAGCGCGCGCGCGGCGCGCTGGTTGGGCGTCTCATCCACCACCGCCAGCAGCGGAAAGCGCAGCGACGAGGCCAGCAGCGCCAGCCGCGAGAAGTCGCGGATGGATTGTTTCGGCAGGTCGCGCATGCCAATGGGGAGCGTGATGAGCGCGGCCTGCGCGGGCAGCGCGTTGGCCATGCGATAGAGCAGCAGATCCATCTCGCTGACTGGAGCTGAGAGCGTCACGACGCGGTCGAACTGCTCCACCTGATCGTAGAGCGGAGCGGCCTGGGCCTCCTCGCCGAGCAGGAGGAAACCAGCGCCCGCCTCTCGCGCCTTCGCGGCCACGTCTTCCTCCGCGCCGCCGGAATATTCGACGCCCCAGAGCGTGTGCGCGCTCTCCAGCGCCGACTTGACGTTGCTGATGTCCGCGTTGGGCTTCCATCCGGCGATCACGATGGCATCCGCCCCCGCCTTGGCCGCCGCCTCGGCGCCTGAGACATCGGTGGCTGCTAGCGTCACCAGCACCGCTGCCGGACGCGCTGGCGAGCTGGCCGCCTGTCCGCGCCCGAAAAAGCCGAACGAGCCGCCCGCGCCCTGCCCGACCTGATGCAGTTTCTCGATCAGTTTGCCCATGATCTCTGTCGCACCTCTTGAACGCGCCGCATGTGCGCCATTGAGCCGTCATCTCGCCACGCGCCGCATTGGTTGAGCGGAGTCATGCGGGCGTGTCCGCGTCTGAATTGCATGCTACGCATTATATCAGCCAGCGGGGCTACACCGGCCCGTTGACGCGGAAGGACGCGGAGGATGATCGCTGATGACGCCGAAGTGATGATCCAGCGCCCATGCGCGTTGAGCTTGTGAGCGGTGGCGGGAGCGCCGCGTATAGCAGTTGAGAAGTAGGCTGCCGCGTGACGGCGCACGATGGTTATGTGACTGTGAGAGGACCAGGAGGCGCGCATGAACCAGGATTCGCCTGCCGCTGGCGCAGGAGCCGCCTCCGCGCCGCTGACTGCAGTGAACCGCGTGCGCTCGTATCCGCTCTGGGCCTGCTTGAGCCTGGGCGCGCTCTCCTGCGTGGGCTGGCTGGGCGCGATCGC
>JAICVT010000391.1 GCA_025935235.1 Ktedonobacterales bacterium
CCGGTTGGGCCAGCCTATGGCATGCGCCGGGAGATCGAGGATGTGGACGCCCTACTGACCGCGACGGGTGCCCACGACATCCTGGGCGTCAGCGCGGGCGCGCTGACCGCGCTGCGCGCCGCGCAGGAGCTGCCCGCCATCCGCAAGGCCACCATCTTCGAGCCGCCGCTCTCGGTCAATGGCTCCGTGCGGCTGGACTGGATTCCGCTGCTGGATCGCGAGCTGGCGGCGGGCAGGCTGGACGCCGCGCTGGTGACGGGTATGCTCGGCGCGCAGATGGGGCCAGCCATCATGCGCAAGCTACCGCGCGGGCTGCTCGAACTGATGACGCGCCAGTTGATGGCGAGCGAGGCGAAGAAAGCACAGCCCGGCGATGTGACGATGCGCGCGCTCGCGCCGACCTTGCGCGATGACTTCCAGCTCGTGGCCGAGATGGCCGACACGCTGGAGGACTTCCGCGCCATGCCCGCCGAGATATTGCTGCTTGGCGGCGGCAAGAGTCCGGCCTACCTGCGAACAGCCGTGGACGCGCTGGAGCGGACGATCCCTGGCGCGCGGCGCGTCGTCTTTGCCGGACTCGACCATGGCGCGACCGGCCCGCGCAAGATGGGCGGCAAGCCAGAGCTTGTGGCGCGGACCCTGCGCGACTTCTTCGCCTGATGCGTGATGGTAGCCTCAGTTCTTTCGCTGTCAGTCGTTGCTGTCGTCATGCCAGCTTGCCAGGCGCATGGCAGCAGCATCAGCGAAGGCGGCGCGACCTTTCGCGCGTCGCGCCGACCTCTCGTCCGAGCAACCCAACTGTGAGCGCGCTCACAGTTCGCCTTGCGCGGCTCCCGTATACTGGGCGCACGAGCGTCAAGGGTGACCCCTGCTGAAGACGAGAGGCGAGGCATGAGGACTGGCGTGAAGCCTGGGATGATGGTTGGCATGAGGGCTGGAGCGGCGCGGTTCCCCCGCGCTGGATTGCTGGCGGCGATGGTGGCGCTGATACTACTGCTGAGCGCCTGCGGTGCGGGCGCCGGGAGCGGCTCACGCGCACAGAATGCCGTGCAAAAGATCGCGACGCCCATGGCGACCGCCGCTGCGCCCGTTCCGTCGCTGAACTGGCGCAAGATCAGCACGCCCATTGACCTCTCCCACGGCGGCGTCTCGCTGGGCGTTTCGCCAGTCAACGGGCGCGACGCCTGGATTTGTGGGCCTGGCAAGGCCGGACAATTCCTGATCTGGCGCACACAGGACGCGGGCGCGACATGGAACCAGATCAGCGCGCTCACCCCCGTGACGCCTCCGCCGACTGTCGCTTCTTCGGGGTGCAACGTCATCGCTGACCAGAACCTTGCGACGAGTATCGCCATCTGGTTCCCAACCACCAATCCCAGCGCGCCTGGACCAACATCCAGCGCGGTGGCGTACTACTCCAGCGATGGCGGTATGACCTGGAGGCAGATGGGGCAAAACTGGTGGATTGATCAGATCGCCACGAGCGGCGCCACGACCTATGCGCTGGTGAACGACCTCGGCAATCAGAGTAATATCAATCTGTTCGCCAGCGCCGACCACTTCGCTACCTGGCGCTCCGTCAATCCGCCAATGCAAGAGGAGGCGCAGAATCCACCTGTGCTGTGGGTCAGCCCCACTTCAGGCAATGCGCTGCTCAGAAACTACCTCAACCAGATCTACCAATCGACAGACGGTGGGAATCAATGGATGTCCACGACCGGGCAGTCGAACCCTTCCACCCAGGCGCAACTGGCGGTCTGGCGCGGGCAGAGCGCAGGATGGCTGCTCTGTGGCGCGTCAGCGAGCGGCTCTAGCGCGCAGCCGCTGTGCAGCACGGATCTGGGAAAGACCTGGGCGGCGCGACCCGCGGCCACGGGCGCATCCTGCTCGGCGGTTGGGCTGACGGGTGACGGCTCGCTCTACGCGGTCTGCCTCGGCGCGGCTGGCGCTGCGGAGCCATATGTCTTGCTGCGCCTGCCGCTCAACGCGAGCGCATGGACGACCGTGGGGGGCGCGCCTGACAAATACATCACGGTGATGCAATCCGGCCAAATCTGGCTCAGCCTGGGTGATGGC
Source organism: Ktedonobacterales bacterium (assembly GCA_025935235.1). Classification (GTDB taxonomy): domain Bacteria; phylum Chloroflexota; class Ktedonobacteria; order Ktedonobacterales; family JADMIN01; genus JAKAIY01. Next base: position 2,077 of record JAICVT010000391.1, read on the forward strand.
TCCGCCACCTACGTTCTCGATCAGCTCCCTTGAGCCGCGTCCCGCTCGCGCTCGATCATCGTGCCCGCACCGCGATGCGTGAATAGCTCGCGGATCAGCACATGCGGCTCGCCGCCATCCACGATGTGGACGCGGTCGGTGGCGTCGAGCGCGCGCAGGCAGGCCCGCGCCTTGGGAATCATCCCACCGCTGATGACGCCGCTGGCGATCAGGTCGCGCACCTCGGCGTCGGTCAGCACGGAGAGCAACTGGCCGTCGCGGTCGAGGATGCCCGGCACGTCGCTGATGTAGAGCAGCTTCGCGGCGCGCAAGCCACGCGCGAGATCGGCGGCGGCGTCATCGGCGTTGACGTTGAGCGCCTCGCCATCGGGGCCGAGCGCCAGCGGCGCGACGACCGGGATATAGCCCGCGTCACTCAGCGTCTCCACCGGCCCTGGCTCGACCGCGACGACCTCACCAACGTAGCCCAGATCGTCACCGACGCGCCGCGCCCGCAGCAAGCCGCCATCCAGCCCGGAGAGGCCGACCGCGCTGCCGCCGAGCCGCTGGATGAATTGCACCAGCTCGCCGTTGACCTTGCCCACTAGCGCCATCCGCACGACATCCAGCGTCTCGGCGTCGGTGACGCGCAGGCCGCGCTCGAAGCGGCTCGCGATGCCCAGCCGCTCCAGCCAGACGTTGATCTCTGGGCCGCCGCCATGCGCCAGCACTGGTTGCGCGCCCAGGCTGCGCAGCCAGACGATGTCCTCCAGCACATGGCGCTGATGCTCCAGCGTGCTGCCGCCCAGCTTGATGACCACGAAATGCCCGCGCAACGATTCGATATATGGCAGGGCTTCCTTGAGCACCTGCGCGATGACCTCGTGCGGCGTCATCTGACTCAGCGCCGCGAGATCGCCCACGCTTGCCACGGCGTTCCCTCCAACGTCATCCTGAGTTGGGCCGCTGCTCGCGCCATCAGCGGCGGAACGCTCGCCAGCCATCAGGGATAAACCCCCTCAACTGGCAGCCCCATTGTTTCGGGCAGCCCGTACATCACATTGGCGCACTGCACGGCCTGACCGGCGGCGCCTTTCACCAGGTTGTCGAGCGCGCTGATGGCGATGAAGCGGCCACTGTGCGGCTCGATCATAGGATAAACGAAGCAGCGGTTCGAGCCATAGGACCACTTCGTGTGCGGCGGCGCACTGGCCAGCCGCACGAATGGCTCGTGGGCGTAGGCGGCGCGATAGGCGGCCTGGATGTCGGCCTCGCTGACACCTGCGCGCGGCGTCCCATAGCAGGTCGCCAGGATGCCGCGCGTCATCGGCATCAGGTGCGGGATGAACGTGACGCGCGGCGTAGCCCGTGCGTCGCCATGCCTCGCCATCGGCCCCTCGGCGAGCGCCTGCGTGATCTCCGGCAGGTGGCGATGGCCGTTGACGCCATAGGCGCTGACATCCTCGTTGGCCTCGCTGTAGTGCGTGTTGAGCTTGAGTGCGCGCCCCGCTCCGCTGACGCCCGACTTGGCGTCCACGATCACATCTGGCTCGATCAGGTCAGCCGCCAGCGCCGGGCCGAGCGCCAACAGCGTCGCGGTGGGATAGCAGCCGGGGCAGGCCACCAGCCGCGCATCTGGCAGCCGGTCGCGCGCCCACTCCGTCAGGCCGTAGACCGCCTGCTCTAGCAGTGCGGGCGCGGGATGCGGATAGCGATACCAGATGGGATAGAGCGCGGCGTCGCGCAGGCGGAAGCCCGCCGAGAGATCGAGCACGCGCCGACCCTCCGCCACCAGCGCGGGCAGCGTCTCGACGGCGGC
>JAICVT010000490.1 GCA_025935235.1 Ktedonobacterales bacterium
GAACTTCTACTGGAACGGTGGCGGCTGGGGCCGGGTAGACTATCGCCTCGCCCACGCCGGATCAGGCGTGCAGTTCATCTATTAGTCAGCGCATCGTCGGGCTGACGATGCGTCGCGGCGCAGGCCATGCCAGCTCTATCCGATGGTCAGCGCCAGCTTGCCATGTGTGTGCCGCGCCTCCATATCTTGCTGCGCGTGCGCCGCCGCTTCGAGCGGGTAGACGCCGCCGAGTACGATGCGCAGCTTGCCCTCGGCCAGCCAACCCGCGAGCGCCTGCATCGCCTCAGCGACCATGCTGCTGGGCAGCGTCGCCAGCCAGAAGCCGATCACCTCAGCATTGCGCCGCATCAGCCGCGCGGTATCCACTGCGGGCGCCTGCCCGCTCGCCTGCCCGAAGGTGATGAGCCGCCCAAATGACGCCAGCGCCGCCTCACTCTGCTTATAGACCTCGCCGCCGACTGGCTCCAGAATGACGTTCGCGCCTTTGCCGTCGGTCTCCGCGCGCACGCGTTCCGTTAGTCGCTCAGTGCGATAGTTGATGAACTTGTCGGCGCCGAGCGAACGTGCAAGTTCCGCCTTCTCGTCGGCCCCCGCTGCCGCCAGAATCATCCCTGCGCCGAGCAGCCGCGCCACCTGAATCGCCAGCACGCCCACGCCACCGCCCGCCGCATTGATCAGCACGCTCTCGCCTGGCGCCAGACGCGCGGAGGACTTGAGCAGGTGATAGGCTGTCACGCCCTGCACGGGTAGCGCCACCAACTCCGCGTCGCTCGGCCCGGCGGGAGCTGGCGCGAGCATGCGCAGCGACGTCGCCACATACTCCGCATAGCCGCCACCCGCGCAGAGGCCGACGACTCGCGCGCCGACCCGCAGCCCATCGCTTTCCGGCGTGTCTGGGCCGAGCGCGACAATCACACCAGCAATCTCCGAGCCGGGAATATAGGGCATCGGCGTCGCTTCGAGATAGCGGTTGTAGCGCCGTGCGATATCGGAGAAATTGACGCCAGCCGCGCCCACCTTCACCAGCGCCTCACCCTTCGAGGGTTGGGGAACTGGCGCCTGATCCAGGGTGATAACCTCTGGCCCACCCGCCGCTGTATAACGAATTGCGCGCATCGTCGTCGGCGTCGTTGACGTTGTCGAAGACATATCTCGCTCCTTCTGGCTGCTCACTCACAACCACGTAGCGGACTGACATACATTCTAAGCGGGCAGCCAGCGCATAGGCGCTCAGAAGTAGCCAGGATACATTCCATCTGCTACCCGTTCATACCTCGCTTACGCCTGCTGCAGGTCGCGCACAGCCTGTCCCATGCGGGTAACGGCTTCTGTGAGGATGTCCGGCGACGTGGCGAAGTTCAGACGGACATGACCCGCGCCGCCGGGGCCGAAGACGTGCCCAGAGCTGAGCGCCACGTGGGCGCGATCGAGGAACATCTGGGCGACGCCGGCGAGATCAGACACGACGGCAAGTTCGCCATGGCCGACCTCGCCGGTGAGGTCGGCTTCGAGACCGAGGCGACGGCAGTCCAGCCAAGCGAGGTAGGTGCCCTCTGGCGGCTGATACCTGATGCCCGGCAGATGGGTCGCCACCAGCTTGCCGAGGAGCGCCCGATTCGCGTCGAGCCCGCGAATCAATGCCATCAGCCAGTCCTGCCCGTCGCGGTATGCGGCAGTATGAGCGATGATGCCCAAATGGCTCGGTCCGTGGCTGACTTCCTCTGGCATCCTGCGCAGATCTGCTGCTGCCTCTGGTCCAGCCATCGCCAGAGCAGCCTTGAGCCCGGCGAGGTTCCAACCCTTCGAGGCCGAGGTCAGGGCGAACGCGTCCTCGGAACCCGGCACGCTCAGATACGGCGTGAACCTGGCCCCTGGTAAGACCAGCGGGGCGTGGATCTCGTCTGAGACAACCCGTACCCTGTAGGAGCGGGCGAGCTGGGCGACAGCGGTGAGTTCCTCGCGCGTATGGACGGTTCCCGTAGGGTTGTGCGGGTTGCTGAGCAGGTAGGCGACCTTGCTGCCTTGCGCCCGCGCGCGTTGGAAGGCTGCCTCGAGCGACGCGAGGCTGATCCGGTGGTCATCTGCTAGAGGAGCTTCGACAATCCGGCGTGCGTCGTGGGAGACGAACGCATAGAAGGGCGCATAGACTGGCGGGTTGACCACGACGGCGTCTCCCGGGTCGGTGACCAGGCGCAACACCGCGACAACGCCCATCATGACATCCGGAACGAGCGCCGTACGGGAGACCGCGAACCCATCCCACCCCCACTGCTGCGCCGCATACGCGCCAAGCGCCTCGGCGTACGCGGTTCCAGCCGGGTATCCAGTGTCGCCCGCGTCGATGGCTCGGTGCAGCGCGTCCGCCACCGCGGGCGCAAGCCTGACATCCATCTCGGCCACCCACAAGGGAAGGACATCCGACGGGTGGGCGCGCCACTTGATGCTGGTGCGCTGTCTCAACTGCTCAAGCGAGAGATCTTCGAGCGGATTCCACGGGATCTCCCCATCATTTGTTGGCGTTCGCGCTCCGGTTTCCACTGGTTCCTCCGACCTCAACATAGGACAGCCACGTCGACCTCAACACGCATGCGCCAGGTGGCAGCGAAGCGACGCCCATCGCAAGCCGTGCATGGGGAACTGCTCCAGGAATCCATCTTGACGTGAATTCTGGCGAACATCGCCGCCTGGCGAGCGGTTGAAACCGCGCCCCAC
>JAICVT010000384.1 GCA_025935235.1 Ktedonobacterales bacterium
GTTCAGTTCCAGCCCTGAGGGCGAAGCCGACCTCTCGCAGAGCGACGCCGAGGCAGACGATACTCCCACTGGCAAGCCGCCATCCGCCTCGCCAGTGGCCCACCGTCTGGCGCAACTCGTCCGCGATGTCTTCGATTGTCAGCGCGTCGGCATCGCCGCTATTGACCCGGAGACCTGCCTCCAGATACCGGTTGCGGTGGTGGGGCTGGAACCGGATGCGGAGCGCGAGTGGTGGAAGAGCCAGCTCGAGCATCCACAGCGCTACGGCGACGATGGAGCCGACCCTGCTCTGCTGGCGCGCTTCGAGGCGGGCGAGGCGCTGGTCATAGATATGACCCAACCGCCGTATGACAGCCTGCCCAATCCCTACGGCATCACCACCACGCTGGTAGCGCCGATGCGGGTCGGCTCGCAGCTGATCGGCCTGTTCGCGCTGGACTTCGGCGGCGTTCCCCACAGCTTCAGCGAGCAAGAGCGCGCGCTGGCCGAGGCGGTGGCGCAACTGCTGGCGCTGGTCATCGAGCGCGACCGCATTTTGGGCGAGCGCGAGGAGGCCCGCGCCAGCGCGCTGGCGGCGCAGGAGACCGCCCGCCGCATGCACACCTTCCTGGGCATCGCGGGGCACGAGCTACGCACACCCGTCACCGCCATCAAAGCGGGTGTGCAGATCTCCGAGCACGCGCTGCGCACCCTGCTGGAGAGCACGCCGCCTGGCATGCCGACGCGCCTGCTGCAGCGGGCGCAGACGCTGCTGGCGCGCGCCGACGAGCAGTCGAACCGGCTCAACCGGCTGATCGAGGACATTCTGGATGTGATCCGGACACAGTCGGGCAGGCTGGAGCTGCATGCGGAACCGAGCGATCTGGCAGCCGTGGCGCGCAGTGTGGTCGAGAGCCAGCGTCTGGCGTGGCCTGGACGCGAGATCACGCTGACCGCGCCCAGGCGCCTACCGCCCATCGTCATGGACGCCGATCGCATCGAGCAGGTCATCTCCAACTATCTCACCAACGCGCTGAAATACTCCGAGGCCCATTGTCCCGTCGCGGTCGAGGTCAGCATACGCGACCAGCATGCGCGGGTCGCGGTGCGCGACCATGGGCCGGGGCTTTTGCCTGAGATGCAGACCCACCTGTGGGAGCCATTCCATCAGGTAGAGGGCATCGCACAGCAGAGCGGCTCAGGGGTCGGGCTGGGGCTTGGACTGCACATCTGCCGCACGCTGGTCGAGCGACATGGCGGCCAAGTCGGGGTCGAGAGCGCGCTGGGCGAAGGCTCACTATTCTGGTTCGAGCTGCCGCTGACGCCATCCGTTCTGGACGGGCCGTAAATCCGTACGGCCCTGAGGCGGGCGCCAGCGAACCTCCAGCGGGACCAACGCTAACGACAAGCGACGATGCCGTTGGTTCCGCTGGAGGTGGTACACTCGTCAATCAGTGGCGACTTCGAGATATTCCGGCGCCGGAGCGAACTGGGCGCCGATTGACGCGCCCAGAGGAGGGGCCAGACCCGACATGTCGAGGAAGCAGCGCGACGAACGACAAGAGCCTTCTCAGCGCCCGCAGGACAGCGGTTCAGCTAGCTCCGCCGCTAAGCAAGAGCGCCAGCAGTTCGAGCCGACGGGGGTTCTCAACCTCGATGCCATGTTAGGCGGAGGCCTGCCACGTGGAGCATTGACGCTGATACTGGGGCTGCCAGGCAGCGGGAAGACGACACTTGCCAGCCAAATCGCGTTCACCAGCGCGAGAGCGGGCAAGACTGTGCTGATTCTGACGGCGCTGTCGGAGCCCACGACCAAGCTCATTGAGCATCTAGCCTCCTACCGATTCTTCGATCGCTCGCTGATTGGTGGGCCAGTGCAGTTTCTCAGCATGCAGCAGTTGCTGCCACAAGGCCTGACAAGCGTCGCCGCTGCGATCCTTGCCGAGACCCGGCGCGCAAAAGTTGACTATGTCCTGTTGGATGGATTCCGTGGGATGCGCAGCGTGGATAGCGATTCGCAGGCGGCGCGGCAATTCCTGTATGATATCGGAACCACACTCAACGCGCTGGGCGTCACAACGCTCATCACCAGCGAAACAGATCCGCGTGACCCCACATTCTTCCCCGAGTCCACCACCGCGGATGTCATCCTGGGGCTGCACTACGCGCTGCACGGGGTGCGGCAATATCGCGGCATCGAAGTCATCAAAGCGCGTGGAGCGGCGGCAATGCCGGGTATGCACGCCCTGACGCTCGACGATGAGGGCGCGACAGTCTATCCTCAACTGGAAGAGCGCGTCACAGCGGAGCCACAGGCGACGTCCCCAGCGGCGACGGAGACCCAAAGGGCTGACGCCCAGCCCGAGCCGACAGCGCGGGCAGCGTTTGATATGCCAGAGTTCGACGCGATGCTGCGCGGGGGCGTTCCACGCGGTACCTGCACCGTGGTGGCAGGGAGCCTGGGAACAGGCAAAACCTTGCTCGCGCTCAACTTTGCGCTGGCTGGGTGTCGCGCGGGGGAGCATGTCGTCTACTTGAGCTTCCGCGAGAGCCGCGCCCAACTGCGCCAGGTCGGTTTATCCTTCGCGCTGAGTGCTGACCTGACACAAGCGCTCGAGGTAACCGGACGCTTCGTATTCATAGAGGCGCCGCCGATCAAAATCAACCCAGACATCCTGGCTGACCATCTGATGTCTACGCTGGACCAAACAGGAGCGCAGCGCGTCGTGATTGACAGTGTCGCGGAGGTGGAGCGCGCTATCTTGCGCGGCCTCGATCCGGCGCGACTGGAAGATTTCCTGGGCGCCCTTCTCCAGGCGATGCGCCGCCGGGGTGTAACCGCGCTGCTGATCAAAGAGACAGACAAAGTAGTGGCGGCTTCGCTGGAGCTCTCGGCCGATGCGCTCTCGGTGCTCGCCGAGAACGTGCTCTTGCTTCAGCATATCCCCTACCAGGGACACCTACACCGCATCATTTCCGTGCCCAAGCTGCGGTTCTCAGATCACGACACCGCCATTCGCGAATTCCGCATCCGCGCGCCTGAGGGTCTGGAGGTACTCGCGCCCTTCGAGAGTGGCCAGGGTGTGCTGGAAGGCGTCGCATGGGACCAGGAGCAACGAGCGTCAGGCAGGGCCCGCGAGATCATTCGGCGTCCGCCGATGCCCAACGCAAAGGATCAGCCATGAGCCAGTCTGGCGCCACACACGATGCGGGGCGCGCGCTGGTGCTGATCGTCGAGGATGAGGAGCCCATAGCGCTCGCGCTCTCCTTCATCGTCGAAGATGCAGGGTATGAGCCGCTGATCGCCAGGCACGGCAGGGAAGCAATCGAGCTGACGCGCACGCATCAGGTAGCGCTCATCATCACAGATTTGATGATGCCAGTGATGACGGGGCAGGAATTCATAGCGATCCTTCGCAGTGGCGCGCACGCGGACGGCGAACAGCGACCGCCGCTTATCATCATGACAGCCGCAGGCAGTGGGTATGTTGAGAACATAGACGCTGACGCGGTTCTGCTCAAGCCGTTTGAGGTGGAGTACGTGGAGGAACTGCTGACGCGCTTCCTCACATAGACGCATCTCGCGCCACACCGCTTTCGCCCCGCGGTTCGGTGGCGGAAGATATGTCGGCGTGGTCTTGAGCGATTGAGGTCTGGTTCAGAAGGCATGGCGCGCAGGCGGGTAAGCCCGAATTCAACTCGAAGTCAAGCCGAAGCCGACGGTGGTAGGGCGGGCGGGACTCGAACCCGCACGGAGTTACCTCCAGAGGATTTTAAGTCCCCTGCGTCTGCCATTTCGCCACCGCCCCAGAGATGGCCGGGATGCGCGCCGGATCGCGCCGGATCGCACAGGCAGCCACAGGATAGCACATCGCCACGGCAGCGCCAACACCGCGCGACTGGCAGACTGTGGGCCACATCGGGCTATAATCCGCGCAGGCCAGCGCCCAGGCTGTGGCGCGGCGA
>JAICVT010000198.1 GCA_025935235.1 Ktedonobacterales bacterium
ACCGTGCAGTATATGGCGAGCGCCATCGAAGACTACTTCGGCGATGGCGCGAACCTGGGCATGAAGATCGCCTACTCGCGCGAAGAGACGCCGCTTGGCACGGCGGGCAGCGTCAAGAACGCCGAAGAGCTGCTGCAAGAGCCTTTTCTGGTCATCAGCGGTGATGCGCTCACCGATTTCGATCTGACCGCCATCATCACCTCGCATCGTCGCCGCCGCGCGATGGCGACGCTGACGCTGGCGCACGTCGCCAACCCGCTCGAATACGGCGTCATCACTACCAACGACAGCGGCCATATCGAGAAGTTTCTGGAGAAGCCGAGCTGGGGTGAGGTCTTCAGCGATACCATCAATACGGGCATCTATGTGCTGGACCCCAAAATCTTCTCGTACTTCGAGAAAGACAAGCCGTTTGACTTCAGCCAGGAACTCTTCCCGATGATGCTGAAGAAGGGCGACCCGATCTACGGCTACATCGCCGAGGGCTACTGGTGCGATGTCGGCAACCTGGCTGAATACATGCGCGCCAACGCCGACATCCTGCAGGGGCGGGTCAAGCTGCCGATGCCCGGCGAAGACATCGGTGGCGGCGTGTGGGTCGAGGAGGGGGTGGATGTCGCCTCCAGCGCGCAGATCTATGGGCCGGCCTACATCGGCCACAACGCGCGCATCCGCGATGGTGTGATTGTGCATGGGCCGAGTTGTGTTGGTTCCTACACCATCCTCGATGATCACGCGCAGGTAGATCGCAGCGTCATCTGGAACAACTCGTACATCGGCGAGCGGGCGGAGCTGCGTGGCGCGCTGGTGGGCGCCTCCACCAGCGTCAAGAGCCGCGCGGTGATGTTCGAGGGCGCGGTGATTGGCGACCACTCGGTCATCAACGAGAACGCCATCGTGCAGCCCGGCGTCAAGATCTGGCCGAACAAAGAGATCGAGACGGGCGCCGTCATCACCAGCAGCATCATCTGGGGGTCGGCGGGCCGCCGCGCGCTCTTTGGGCGCTACGGCGTGACGGGCCTGGTGAATGTGGACCTGACGCCGGACTTCGCCGCGCGGCTGGGCGCGGCCTATGGCGCTGCGCTGCCCAAGGGGTCGGTGGTCTGCGTCAACCGCGACGCCCACAAGACGCCGCGCATGATTAAGCGCGCCATCATCTCTGGCCTGCCCTCGGCGGGCATCAATGTCCACGACCTGGAGGACGTGCCGCTGCCTGTGGCGCGCTACTACGTCCGCACGACCGACGCCGCTGGCGGCGTCCACATCCGGCTCTCGCCGTTTGATCCGCGCGTGCTCGACATCAAGTTCTTCGACCAGAACGGGCAGGACATCAGCAAGAACACCGAGCGCAAGATCGAGAACCTGTTCTTCCGCGAGGACTTCCGGCGGGTCTACCTCGACGACATCGGCTCCATCCAATACGCGCCAGAGGCCAAGAAGCGCTACACCGACGCCTTCCTGCGCGCGCTGGACCTGGAGGCGCTGCGCAAGCGCCGCTATCGCGTGGTGATGGATTACGGCCACGGCGCCAGCGTGGATGTGATGGCGCCGATCTTCAACGAGATTGGCGCGGATGTGATCGCGCTGAACGCGACGCGCGACCCGGCGCGCTACTCGCGCACCGGCGAGGAGTTCGAGCGCGACATCCAGGTGTTGGCCTCCATCACCGGCGCGTTGCAAGCCGACCTCGGTATTCGCATTGATACCGGCGGCGAGCGCATGTATGTGGTGGATGACCGCGGCGAGTTGCTCGACGGCGGCAAGCTGCTGGCGGCGATGATCGAGCTGACGCTGCGCCAGCGCCCGGGCGGGGTAGTGGCCGCGCCGGTCACGGCGCCCAGCGTGATCGAGCAGGTGGCCAAGAAGCACGACGGCGCCATCGTCTACACCAAGGTGATGCCGCAGGCGCTCACCAGCGCGGCGGTGGCAGCGGGCGTGGTGATGGTTGGCAATGATACGGGTAGCTTCGTCTTCCCGGAGCTGCACCCGTCCTTCGATGCCATGTTCGCCACGATGAAGCTGCTGGAGTCGCTGGCGCGCGAGAATACGAAGCTCTCGCAGGTCGTGCATCAACTCCCGCCCTACCACCTCATCCGCACGCAGGTCAATTGCCCCTGGGAGTACAAGGGCAAGGTCATGCGCATCCTGAGCGAGCAATATCGCGAAGAGGAGCCGATTGACGGTGTGAAGATTGATCTGGGCGGCGATGGCTGGGTGCTGGTGCTGCCCGACGCCGACCGCCCGCTCTTCCATGTGCTGGCCGAGTCGCGCTCGAAAGAATCCGCCCAGGCGCTGGCGGATAAATATGCGCGCGTGGTGAGCGGCCTGCAACACTGACCGCTCACTCCTCGCTGTGCGCGGAACCTCTCCCCCTAGCCCCCTCCCCTCCGAGGGAGGGGGGAACCCGTAGCACGTTCAAAGACCTTGGTTGCCAGCGTTCGCGGGAAACACGTAGAGTTGCCCAGGGTAGGCGGCCAGACTCTTGGCCGCCTGCTGCTGAATGGCTGTCGTCTCGTTTATGTATGCATGTGGCCCAAGCAGGGACGACGCATCCACGCGGTTGAGCGGGTAGACCATGCTGAAGCGGTCAAGGAACTTCGCCACGGGCGCGCCCGACGCGGGTGGCTTGCCGGGTATACCCACGGTCACCTCGACCAGACAGCCGTCCGCAGGATTCGGCCCTGAGATGAAGCGTGCCTGAGTGTAAGACTTGATGGCGCCGCTGTTGAACCCGACGGCATCCGACACTCCAGTGATCAGTCCATAGGCATCCAGGCAGGCGGGGTCATCCGAAATGGGCTGCCCATCGCTGACGACCAGTTGACGAGGAAGCGCCGCGCCCACAACCTGTTTGACATTCCACCGCGTTGCTAACCACTGCATCCGCAGCAGCACCGGATCGAATTCAGAGGGCGGCTGGTTGGCCGACTCCAACGCCATCGACCAATTGCTGACGAGCGAGCGTCCATCTGGCGCGCTCACACTCCACATCAGATTCGCCATCGCGAAGGCATACCACGCATGCGGGTCAGGCGAGGGGAGCAGCGCCCGCGATGGCCAGGGCAGCGTGCAAAGGCGCACACAGTTGCGCCCATCCACGTTGCAGCCATCGTAGGCGGAAGTATCGAATGGAAAGAAGCAGCCGCCATTGGAGCTGATGTAGCCGCTGGCGTCGGCGTACAGCGACTCGCCGAGCGTCATCTTCAGCGGCTGACTGGCCACGTTCCAGTACGCGAGATAGGCTTCGCCGGGCTGCGCTGTCGTCGTGTAGCCAGGCAGCGCCGCCTGGATCGCCTGCTTCAGCGCCGTTTGCTGCGAGCTGGAGAGGGTCGCCAGCGAGTCCTCCAGATAGACGAGCTGCGCGGTGGGCTGATGCGGCAGCGTCACCACTTGCTCGGTGGAGAGCTGGCATGTGTCGTCCCGCGCCGCCGGGATCGAGAGGACGCAGCTCTGCGGGTTGAAGGGCGCGGCGATCCAGCGGATGATGTGCGCGCCGGGCGCCAGCGTCAGCGGTGGCTGCTGGCCGATGACGGGTGGCGTGATCGCGTGTCCATCGAGCGTGACGGTCGCCCAGGGGGCATCGGAGTCCAGATAGACGCGGTTGATCGCGCCGGGCAGCAGCGTGGGCGCGCCAGGGAGGCCGGGCAGCGGCAGGCCAGCCGCGCCGTGCAGGGCGAGCGCGCCGATCACCACGGCCACCAGCAGCGCCCCGCTCACCACGGCTACCAGCCATGCGCGGCGCTTGCCTGCGGCCACGCCTGCCGAGAGGCTCATGCGCCAGACGGAAGGTCGGGCCGTCGCGGCCTGCGTTGACGCCGAGGGCGGAGAATCTGAACCTGGCGTTACGTGTTGCGCAAGGAGACGAAGAGCATCCTCGCGCTCTCGTCTCGATACCGCTGGGTCGCCAGGCGCCGGCGGCTGCGCGGCATCGGGTTGCGGGTGTTCGTTTTCAGGCATGTGCTGTTCTGCTCCTGATACCGCTCAACCGTTTCGCGCCCGGCCAAACCTTCCTTCTCGGTTGAGTATAGCCGGAGCGATTGCTGTCCGCCACTGGCCCTTGCGACGCCTTCTCTCCGCGCGCCATGCGCCGGGCGCCGAACCTCTACCCGCACGGGCGCCCTATCGCTACCCTTCCCGCCTACGATGAAGTATCGTTCAAGCTGGGCGGAATATCTCCCCCTTGACGCGCTGGCTGGGGGCGCTCACTCGTCTAAGAATGAGGCGCGCTGACGAGCCGTGGGGTGGTTTGAAGCGCCAGGGACGCACGAACGAGCAGCGAAGGCAGGAGAATCAACACGATGTCGCCGGATTCATCTGATACAGGCGTGGGCGCGCTCGTGCGAGATCGTCGGCTCCAGGTCGTCGTCGGCTGCGTCGTGCTGATCGCCGTGCTGGTGGGGCTGATCTCGGCGCTGCGCCAGCCCGCGACCGCCGCCCAGCCCGTCAATGTCTCAGCCGGCCAGCCCATGCAGCCATCCGCCTTTGGCCCGCTCGTCTCGCGTGGCAAGCCGGTCGTCTGCTCGAAGGATAACTCCCAGGTCCCCGGCCCGAACGCCATCACCAGCGGGGTCTATGCTCAGTGGTCATTCTGGGGCGCGGCGGACAACGCGCTGCCCGCGTGGTGCGCCATTCACATCGGCGTCGGCCCCTCGCGGCTGATGGTCGTCTGGTATAGCGAGTATGACGAGGACAATGCCCAGTGGCAGTCCAACGGTCGCATGCCGCAGTCCTATACGCTGTCCGTTTCAGCCAACAGCACTGACGGCCACGATGGCGACTGGAAGGTCGTCGCCACGGTGACGGGCAACCCCGTCCACATCCGCGAATCCGCCATCCCGTTCGCGGGCGATGGGTGGGTGCGGATGACGATCACGCAGGCGCAGGACCACCCGACGCAGGATTCGATGCTGATTGATCAGATAGACTGCTACGACATCTCAACCCCCGCGCTGGCCAAAAATACCGCGCTCTTCCAGGGCGACTCTATTACCGCGCTCTCGTATGACCACTCGACCGGCGATCAGTCCTTCGACATGCTGATGCACGGCTACGACTCGCGCCTGTTCCCCTCGATGCTGGATGAAGGCATGGGCGGCTGGTCGAGCAACGCCGCCGTTGACCACATTGACAAGTGGCTGGCGCTCAACCCCGACGTCAACTATTGGCTGCTGGAGTGGGGATCGAACGACGCTTTCTCGATGGAGGATCCAGCGGTCTTCCGCGCGAACATGCAGATCGTCATCAACAAGATCAAGGCGGCAGGGCATACGCCGGTGCTGGCGCGCATTCCGCCCTCCATAAACGGCGGGTCGGGCCAGGGGCAGTTGACCGCTGAGATCGAGGCGCTCAACCAGCAGATTGATGCGTTGACGCAGGCCAACCACCTCATCCCCGGCCCCGACCTCTACGCGGTGATCGGCAAAGACCCCCAGGGCTTGCTGCAGAGTGACGGCATCCACCCGAATGGCAACGGCAAAAAGGCCATCAACAACGCCTGGTATCTGGCGATGCGCGATGTGATGCGCGCCAATCTCTCGTGACGACGCCACCAGGAAACGCGCCTCATATGCGGGCGCTCGTGGTCATGCGCAATGCTCCCACGCCGACGACCGGCGCCAACATGCGCAATCTGGCGCTGCTGCGGGCGCTGTGCGCGGTGAGCGCCGTCTCGCTGCTCATCATCGCCGATGACCCCGCGCACGAGACGACGTTGGCGCAGCCGGCCGCCGGGCTGCTGGCCGAATTGCGGGTCGTCGCGGCCACGCCGCCCAGCCGTAAGCGGCTCTATCAGCTGGCCGGGCTGCTGCTGGATCGCCCCAGCATGGTCTGGCGCAATAGCTCCGCCGAGGCAGCGCGCGCGCTGCGTGATCTGCTGGCGCGTCGCGCTTTCGACCTGGTGTACTTCGAGGGCATCGCTGTAACCGGGAGCGCGCCGCGCGGTGGCCCGGCGCTGGTGATTGACGAACACAACCTCGAATGGGAGCTGCTAGAGCGGTCGGCGCAGCGGGCCGAATCTGCCCTGCGCCGCCTGCAGAATGACCGAGAGAGCCACGCGCTGAAGCGCTATGAGCTGGCGATGCTGGGGCGCGCCGACCTGGTGATCGTCACCAGCGAGCGCGAGCGCGAGGCGCTGCGGGCGCTGCTGCCACAGCGGCGAGTGACTGTCGTGCCGAATGGCGTGGACATCGAGCGTTTCGCGCCGGACGCGCCGACTATGCCCGCTGGCGCGGAGCCGGAGATCGCTGGCCGTGTCGTCTTCACCGGCTCGATGGACTATCATCCCAACGAGCAGGCGGCGCGTTTCTTTGCCGAGCAGTGCTGGCCGCTGATTCGCGCGGCGCGGCCTGACGCCACCTGGACGATTGTCGGGGCGAATCCGCCCGCCAGTGTGGCGCGCCTGGCCGACGAGGCGAATGGCATCATCGTCACCGGCTCCGTACCCGATACGCGCCCGTACATTGCGCGGGCGCAGGTGGCCATCGCGCCGTTGCTGGTGGGCGGCGGCACACGGCTCAAGATTCTGGAGGCGCTGGCGATGGGCAAGGCGATGGTCTCCACCAGTCTCGGCGCCGAGGGGCTTGATCTGGTCGCCGACGAACACCTGCTGATTGCGGATGAGCCGTCGGCGTTCGCGCAGGCCACGCTGCGCGCGCTGGATACCGCGGACCTGCGGACGCGGCTGGGCGCGGCCGGGCGCGAGGCGGTCGTGCGCCAATATAGCTGGGAGCGCAGCGGGCGCGCTCTGCGAGAGGCGCTGGCGTTGCTGAGGCGATGAGCGCGGCGGTCAGTCTGGCAGCTGAACCTCGATAGCGTGCGTCCGGGGCGCTCGATGGGCCAGCTCCTGAAGCAGCCCATAGTAGCGCTCGCGCTCATGCTCCCAGCGGAACCGCTCATAGTCCCGCGCGGCGTTCGTCACCATTGACTGGCGCAGGCCGGCGTCGCGATAGAGTCGCGTCATGGCCTCCGCGAAGGCTTCAGGGCTTTCGGAGTCGCACAGCAGCACGGATTCGGGGCGGAACATCGAGCCAATGGCTGGCGTGTTCGAGGCGATCATCGGGCGCCGCAGCCACGCCATCTCATAGGCCTTCGTCGGTAGCAGCAGGTCGGCGAAGCCGTCGGTATGATAAGGGACGATGCCGGCGTCGTGTGACACGACGAAGTTGGCCAGCTCTGGCCCCGGTGATACCAGCGGATAGAAGCGAACGGCGTCGTGCAGCCCCAACTCGTCGGCCATCGCCTTGAAGGCGCCCACATCGTCGCCCTCGCCCAGGATGTCCAGCTCCAGCGCGGGCGCCTCACGTCGCGCCAGGGCTAGCGCTCGCAGTGCAGTGTCAATGCCGAGCCGGCGGCTGATCGTGCCATAGAACATGAAGCGGAACGGCCCCTGCCGCCCGTGAGCGTCATAGGGAATCGGCCCTTGCAGCGACGCCGGGAAGATCTGCGGGTCGGCGCTGTTGATGAAGCTGGCGAGTTTGCGCGGCGGTATCCCTCGCGCCAGCAGTCGCTGCTCGAAGGGCCAACCCACCGTCACCACAAAATCGGCGAAGGCGGCTGAGACGCGCTCCTGAGCTTTGGCGAGCGGCACGAGCACCGCGCGCGCGCGTTTACCCGCCTTGGCCGCCATCAGCTCCGGGCTGACATCCTGCACATCCAGGATCACGCGCGCCCCACGCAGCTTGGGGATGAGCGCCGAGAAGACCAGGAAATCGGGCATGTTGTGGACGTGGATGATGTCGTAGTGGCGTTTGGCATGCAGTTGCGCGACTTTGACCGCCGCCAGCGCGGTGAACCCCAGCCACTCCAGCGTGGTCCAGGCCAGCGGCGCGCCGAGCTTGCGCGTCATCGGCAGCGGATAGATGCGCACACCATGATGCTCCTGAGGCAATGGCGCGCCGTTCCCTCGCGAGAGGCCGATGACATCAACCTCAGCGCCACAATCCGCCGCCGCCTCCGCCAGCCTCCGTGCGCGAACTTCGTCGGGGTAGGCGTCAAAGGCGATCACTGCGATTTTCAGGCGATCCATTCGAGAGCATCCTCTTTCGTGCTAGCCGGGTGGCTCGGAACGCGCGCAGACGAGCGCCACGCGGGAAAGGCTGGGAAAGACAGGGCGAGTGATCGTGGCTAGCCAACGCGGCTGGTGCGAACCCATTCATGTGAGCGATTTGGCAGCCGCACGGCGAC
>JAICVT010000178.1 GCA_025935235.1 Ktedonobacterales bacterium
AGCGTCGCGGAGGTGGCGGAGGCGGCGCTGGGTCGCCTCTGCGCTGTGCAGGGGCAATGGGATGTCGTCGTGCCGACTGGCGGCAAGCAATCCACTCACGACCTGTGCCGTGTCTCAGTCGAAGAGGGCGAGGACGTGACGCTGGTTGAGCTGCGGTTTGCGTTCGACCAGCTATGGGTGGCAGGATGGCAAGGAAATCAGCCTGCAACGGAGTTCTTCACGCGCGCGGACTGGCGCGAGGTCTTTCTCGCGCGGTCGCTGCACACGCTCGATGGGCGCCTTCATGCGGCGCTCGTGGCGTAGCGCGATGGGGCGCGACCTCACCCCCTGGCCCCCTCTCCCGCGAGGCGAGGGGGAATCCGGACTCCCCTCTCCTGACGGGAGAGGGGCTGGGGGTGAGGTCTTGTTCGATGCGCTCAACTGGCCTTGCCCATGCGTACACGCCAGACCTCTGGCCCCTGCTCGAGATACTCCCAGAGCAGTTGACCCGCATACTCGGCGGCAAGCTGATAGTAGAGCGGCTTGGGGTCGTGGTCATTGACCAGGACGAAGCTGGCGCCCGCCTGCAAGCCGTTGAAGCGCTCGAAGATGACCTGATGGCGCTGCGCAGGCGGGAGATGGCGCACCTCCAGCGTGTCGCCCGCGGTGGCGTCAGTGTCGGCGCTGGCGCCATCAGCCTCAGCATGCAGCGCAGCGAGCAGCGCTTGCTGGTCGCCAGCCGAGATGGCCTGCTCAACCAGCGGCAGATAGACCCGCTCCTCTTTGGCGAGATGCACTGCGAATAGCCCTTGAAGCTGGACAGCCTGACGCGCAAGCTGGCGCACCAGCGGTTGGCGGTCGCGTTCGCTGGCTGAGCGCAGACTGCGGGCCGTGTCGGTGATCTGCCGCACGTAGTCGGCGATATACTCGTGGTCTACGCGCATGGTCGCAGTTGGGGAGCCGTGCTCGCGGATGATGGGGTCGAGCGCGGGATAGAGCGATTGCTCCTCACCACGCGCGTGTGGCAGCAGCTCCCCTGTGAGAAACTCCGTGAAGCCGTTCAGCAATTCCGTGAGCTGAGCGGCATGGCCAGTGACGCTGGCCTCCGCGTCGGCGGTGAAGGATTCGAGGGTCTCTGCGAGAGCGCGGTGATGCGTGCGAATCGCCGCGCTTAGCTCGTGCGTGGCGGGGGTAGTGTCGGTGGTCATGGTGCGATCCTTTTCCCAGAGTCATATCGGCTTTTGGCGCTCGGTCTGAGAGCGGTCGCGGTTGAGCCACAGCAGCGTGGCTGAACGGCGGCTGGCCAACCCATTCGACGGGCGTCAGATGCAGTATGCGACGGGGTGAGGTCGCTCGGCAGCGACTTTTGTCATACCATGCGCTGATGGGACGAACCAGCATCAGGTGATGGATGCGGCTGTGCGCAAAGTCGCAGATGCGCGCCTCGCGTGCGGATATACTGAGAGGGAGAAGGACCAGCGCGCGAGCCTCATCAGGCGACTGAGCAGGTGATATCGCTGGGCTGGTTCTTGCCATCACCCTGGTGACAACCCGAGGCCAACGCCCGCGCCGACTGGACGTACCGCGTCATGGTTCAGGAGTCCAGGGCGAGTGTGGAAGCCAAGGAGAGATAGCGACCAATGTTCCACGAGACGTGTGACGAGTGCGGCGACCGCCTGTATCAGGCTGGCGAGCGGGTTCCGGCGGGAGCCTATCTGCGCGTGGACGATGACTCATTCCAACAAGTGCGCCTGGCCGTTAGCGGCGCATTACCACCGTCGTTCGATGGCCATGTCGCGCTCTACCGGACGGCTGCGGCGCCATGCGTGTGCGCGCGACGCCGAGGGGTGATTGAGATTGAGGCGCCTCGCTCACAGCCAGCGGCGTCGGTGGCGCCTGCTCAGACCGGAGATCATGCAGACGATCACGCTCGACGTGGAGCGAGCGAGGAGAAACAAGGCGATGGACATCCGCAACCAGTTGCCAGTTCACCCGCTCACGCCTGACGCGCAGCCCTCAGATGGCGTCGACGGGAGCCTGCGCGTCGGTGGATTGGTCGCGCGGCCAGGCGCGCTGACTGCCGCCACGCTTGCCGCGCTGCCTCGCGCGCCGCTGACCGAGCGATTCACCTGTGAAGAGGGCTGGGCCGTCGAGGGGCAGGCCTGGGAGGGCATCCCGCTACGTGCGGCGCTCGCGGCCTGCCAACCGCTGCCAGCGGCGCGCTTTGTGCGCGTCTATGCAGGCGGCTACTGGATTGCGCTCGCGCTCGACCAGATTGACCATGCACTGCTCTGCGACCGGCTCAATAGCGAGCCACTCTCACGTGCGCACGGAGCGCCCTGGCGTCTGGTGGTCGCGGGCGGCGCCTGCTTCACCAGCGTGAAGTGGGTCAACGCGCTCGAACTCGCCGCTGAGCCAGGCGAGCAGACCGCTGAAGGGATCGCGCGGGGCCGCCTCACTGGTGATTGATACGCTGGCGGGCGCGCCGATGAGGCTCTGAGGTCAGGCGGCCACGCGCGGCAGCTTCTCGATACGGATCATCCAGGTGTCGGGGCCTTGCTGCTCCGGGAACCACGTCGCCCGCCAGCGCTTATCGGACATCAGTGGAACGCGCATGCGCTGTGGGTCGCGGTCGGACACCAGGCGGAGGATGTCGCCAGGGCCGAGCGCATTGAATCGCGCCAGCACACAGGCCAGCCGACGATCGGTCGGCAGATCGGTTGGCAGATCGCGTATGTCGAGGATGAGTGTCATCCGAAAGCCTCTTGCGGGCGCCTGCTGCGGGCGCTCGTGAACTGTCGGGGCGGCGCACATGCCGATCCCTCACCCGACCAATCATGCCTTGCTTGCGCCTGCGCCGCTGCGACCTTTGTCGCAGCCAGGGTGTGTCTTGATGGTGTAGCGTGGGGAGTGGTTCATCGGGTATCAGCCAGCGCGGCGCGCAGTGACGCCGCGAGGAGAGGAAGCACGTCATGGAGAGTACGCTCGACACGGAGACGCTCACCACGCAGATCTATACGGCGCTGCATAATGTCTTCGACCCTGAGCTTGGCGTCAACATCATTGACCTTGGCCTGGTCTATGGCGTGGATATTCGTGAAGATGGCTTCGTCACCCTGACGATGACGCTCACGACGCCGGGCTGCCCGATGCACGAATCCATCGGCGAAGGGGTCGGCGCGGCGCTCTCGACGGTCAATGGCGTGACAGGCGGCGAGATCAAGATTGTCTGGGAGCCGCGCTGGGACCCCTCGATGATGACGGACGCGGGGCGCGCCGATCTGGGCTACTGGTAGCGCCAGACCTCACCCCCAGCCCCGCTCCTGCGAGGCGAGGGGAGCGGACAGCCCCTCTCCCGCCGCAGCGGGGGAGGGGTTGGGGAGGGGGCGCTAGCCTTCGAGCAGCAGTGACTCCGGGTCTTCCACCAGCTCCTTGATGCGCACCAGGAAGCGCACCGCCTCAGTCCCGTCTACGATGCGATGGTCGTAGGAGAGCGCGACGTACATCATCGGATGGATGACGACCGCGCCATTCACGGCGATGGGGCGCTCCTGAATCTTGTGCATGCCGAGGATGCCGACCTGTGGCCCATTGAGGATCGGCGTGGAGAGCAGCGAGCCGTACGTGCCGCCGTTCGAGATGGTGAACGTGCCGCCGCGAATCTCCTCCAGGCTGAGCTGATTCTTGCGCGCGCGCTCGGCGTAGACGGCGATCTGCCGCTCGATCTCGGCGAACGAGAGCCGATCGGCGTCGCGCAGCACTGGCACCACCAACCCCTCTTCCACGCCGACCGCGATGCCGATGTCGTAGTAGCGCTTGAGCACCATCTCATCGCCCTGAATCTCGGCGTTCAGGCGCGGGAAGGCTTTGAGCGCGCCGACCACCGCCTTCGTGAAGAACGACATGTAGCCCAGGCTCACACCATAGCGCTCCTTGAACAGGTCGCGGCGGCGTTTGCGCACCTCCATCACAGCGGACATGTCTATCTCGTTGAAGGTAGTCAGCATCGCGGCGCTGTGCTGCGCCTCAACCAGCCGCTTCGCGATGGTCTGGCGCCGCCGCGACATGCGCACACGCTCCTCGCGCTGCGCCCCGATCACCAGCGGGGCGCTCGGCATGGGCGGCGCCAACGGAGTGGGTGTTTGCGGCGCGGCGGTTCGCGCGGGGCCAGGCGCAGGCGCTGGGGTGATGCTCGGCGCGGCGGGCGCCGATGGGGCAGCGGTAGCCGACGCAGTGTGGCCAACGAGATACGCCTCGACATCGTCCTGCGTCACCTTGCCGCCTGCGCCTGTTCCGTTGACCGCCTGGAGGTCTATCTGCCGCTCGGCGGCGATGCGGCGCGCCAGAGGCGTCGCGCGTGCGCCATCGGCTGGCTCTGGCTCTGACGTGGCGATGTCCGCCGCCACTGGGGCTGGCGCCTTCGCCGTGGTGGTGGCTCCGTTGCTTCCGGCGGTCGCAGCGGTCACTGGCTGGGCAGTTAGCTGGGCGCTGGCTGGCGTCTCCGCTTGCCCCGCGCTCATCTGCGCCAGCGTCTCATTCACACCGACGGTCTCACCCTCGCGCTTGAGGATGCTGGTGAGCGCGCCATCGCCAGGCGCCGTCACCTCGATGTTGACCTTATCGGTCTCCAGCTCCACCAGCGGCTCACCCGCCGTGACCGCGTCGCCCTCGCGCTTGCGCCAACGCCCAACCGTCGCCTCGACGATCGATTCGCCAAGCTGCGGTACTGTAATCTCAATTGGCATATTGCCCCTCGCGCATCTCCACTTTGGTTGGCCGCTCGCCGCCGAGCGCCTCGCCCGTGATTCTCGCCTGCTCCGCCGCATGGACGTCTGGCAGACCTTCCGCCGTACTGGCCCGCTCTGGTCGCCCAGCGTAGCGCAGTGTCACGCCTGCTGGCAGTTGCGCCGTCAGTCGTGGCGCGATGTAGTTCCATGCCGCCATGTTGCGTGGCTCCTCCTGCAACCAGACGACCTCGGCGAGCTGCGGGTAACGTCCCAGCGTCGCAGCGAGCGCCTCCTCAGGATACGGATAGAGCTGCTCGACCCGCGCCACCGCGATCCAGTCGCGCGTCTCCGGCTGCGCAGCCAGCGCCGCATCGAGTTCCACCACGACCTTGCCACTACACAGAATCAGCCGCCGCACGTCGTCTGGCGCCGCGCGCTCGTCGTCGAGCACTGGCTTGAATGAGCCGTCGGTCAGATCGCGCAGGCTCGAACCCGCTCTGGGATGCCGCAGCAGGCTCTTGGGCGTCATGACGATCAGCGGGCGCGGAGCCGTGGCGAGCACGTGCGCCTGCGCGCGCAGCAGATGGAAGTATTGCGCCGCCGTCGTGCAGTTCACCACGCGCAAGTTATCCTCGGCGGCGAGCTGCAGGAAGCGCTCCAAACGTCCGCTCGAATGCTCTGGTCCCTGGCCCTCGTAGCCATGTGGCAGCAGCAGAACCAATCCGGGGAGTTGGCGCCATTTGGCTCGCGCCGCCGCAATGAACTGGTCAATTAGCACCTGCCCGGCATTGGCGAAGTCGCCGAACTGCGCCTCCCACAGCACAAGCGTATTGGGCGCGTGGACGCTGTAGCCATACTCGAAGCCGAGCGCCGCCGCCTCCGAGAGCGGACTGTTGTAGACCGCGAAGGAGGCCTGCGACTGTGGCAGCGCTTGGAGGGGGATGTAGACGCCGCCAGTCTGCGCGTCGTGCAGCGCGTCGTGGCGCTGGCTGAACGTGCCGCGCTCGCTATCCTGCCCCGCCAGGCGAATCGGCGTTCCATCGGCCAGGATCGCCGCGAAGGCTAGCGTCTCCGCAAAGCCCCAATCAATCGCGCCGGGCTTCTCGATGGCCTCGCGCCGCCGGGCCAGCAGCCGCTCCAGCTTGGCGTTGGGCGTGAAGCCTTCTGGACGCGCCAGCAGCGCCTCGTTGTAGCGCCGCAGCGTCTCGGCGGGAACCGCTGTCGTCACGCTCGCCAGCGCGGGTGATGGCTCCAGGTCGGCCTGCTCCTCTGGGACATGCCCCGCGAGCAGCGCCTCATAGGCTTGCTTCAGTTGCGCCAGCGCATCGCGCTGCATCGCCTCCACATCTGACGCGGTGACGACGCCCGCCGCCTCCAGCCGCTCGGCGTAAAGCGCGCGCACGGTCGGGTGATCGTCGATGCGGGCGTAGAGCAGCGGCTGCGTGAAGGCTGGCTCGTCGCCCTCATTGTGGCCCCAGCGCCGATAGCCCACCAAATCAATCAGGAAGTCTTTGTGGTAGCGCTGGCGGTAGGCGTGGGCGAGCGCGACGGCGCTGAGGCAGGCCTCTGGGTCGTCGGCGTTGACGAGGATGATCGGAATCTCGAAGCCCTTGGCCAGGTCGCTGGCGTAGAGTGTGGAACGGCCCTGCTCAGCCGAGGTCGTGAAGCCGATCTGGTTGTTGGCGATGATATGCACCGTGCCGCCAGTCTGGTAGCCTGGCAGCCGCGAGAGGTTGAGCGTCTCGGCCACCACACCCTCGCCGGGGAAGGCCGCGTCGCCGTGGATCGTGATGCAGAGCGCCTTGTCTACGTTCTGCTGGGGCGCGCCGCGCTGGTCGCGCCGCTCCTGCGCCGCCCGCGTGAAGCCTTCCACAACCGGATTGACGAACTCCAGGTGACTGGGATTGTGCGCCAGCGTGAGCGCAACCTGCGCCAACTCACTCTCGCGCACGGTCTTGCGCGCGCCGAGGTGGTATTTGACATCGCCCGTCCAGCCGTAGTTGATGCCCGCCGAGCCTTCGGAGGGAACCAGCGTCTTGTCTGGCGCGGTGTGAAACTCGGAGAAAATCTTGATGTAGGGCTTGCCCAGGATATGCGCCAGCACATTCAGCCGCCCGCGATGCGCCATGCCGATCAGCGCCTCGCGCGTGCCGACCTCGGCGGCGTCATGAATCAACTCATCCAGCATCGGAACAAGGACGTCAGCCCCCTCGATGGAGAACCGCTTCTGCCCGACGAACGTGCTGTGCAGGAAGCGCTCGAATGCCTCGACCTCGGTGAGCCGCCGCAGCAATTCGCGCCGCTCCTCCGCCGCCAGCGGTTGGCGGAATGCGCCCGACTCGACGACATCGTACAGCCAGCCGCGCTCCTGCTCATCCTGGATGTGCGCGAACTCGTAGCCGAGCGGGCCGCTGTAGATGGCGCGCAGTTGGCCGATCGCCTCCAGCGCGTTCTGCGCGCCGTGCGTATCGCCTTTGGGCCAGACGATGCTCGCGGGGAGCGCGGCCAGATCAGCCTCGGACAGCCCGTGCGCCGCCAGCGCGAGCGCCTGATTGCCCGGAGGTGGCGCGCCGAGGGGGTCAAGCTGTGCGACGAGATGCCCATACTGCCGGATCATGCGCGCCAGCTTCGCGGTCCCCACTACCAGCCGAATCTCGCGGTCGGTCACGCCTTCCTCGGCGGCCGCTGGCGCAGTTGGGCTAACCGTTGCGCGGCTGCTGATGGGTGGCGGCGGTTCAGCCGCCAGCGCGGGACGTGGGGGAGGCGTGGCGCGCTCGAAGAAGGCCCGCGTCGTCGCGTCAACCGACGAAGGGTCTTGCAGGTACCGTTCGTAGAGTTCCTGCGCATAGCCCGCATTCGGGCCGAAGAAGCTATCCCAGGCGTCCATCCGCGCCGACCCCTAACCTCTTGTTGTGTCCGCCTCCGCGAGATCGCGCCGTGCCGTCACGCCGCATGTCGTCATGCGGAGGCCCAAGTTATAGTGTACCATGCCTGTGCGGCTGGCGCCTGCCTGGCTGGCGATTTCACCCGCCATAGTCGCGCGTGCGGCCCACACCTGCGAAGGCCAACGCCCAGCGCACGAAGACCGTCGCGACACCAAGATGGTAGGGGCGTGTGCGCAGGCGACGCGGCGAGGTGGCAATCACGCTGCTGCGGATATGCCCCACGACTCCCTGCCCCTTTTCACGCGCGTAGGCCCGCACGCGGCGCAGGAACTCCAGGTCTTCCGCCAGTTGCAGCGTTTCATCGAAGCCGCCCAGCGCGAGGAACAGCGCACGGTCGCAATAGAACATCTGCGAGCGCACGCCCAGCAGCACCGCGCCGACCTCCATCAGGTCAAAGAAGCCGCGCTCCAGCCGCGAATCGGAGTCCGCGACGACGCGAATGGACCCGGCAGGCGCGCCCGACTGGCGCTGCGCGACGACATCGCGCGTCAGGCGCGGCGACAGGCGCGAGTCGGCGTCCAGAAAGATCAGGATGGAGCCAGTGGCCTGGCGCGCGCCGCGATTCTTCGCCCGCGCGACGCCCAGCGCAGGCTCGGCGATGACGCGCAAGTCGAGCGCGCGGTGCTGCGCGGCGAACGCCTCGGCGCGCTGCGCGGTGTCGTCCGTCGAGGCGTTGTCCACCACCACACACTCCAGGCACTCCAGCGGATAGTCCTGCGCGGCGACGGAGGCCAGCGCCGCCGCGATGTGTCCGGCTTCCGTGTGGGCGGGGATGACGACGCTGACGCGCGGAGTCGTCGCCTGCGCGAGCGTGCGCTCAGACGACTGCTGATCGGTTGCATCGCGCCTGCTGCGCTCCTCACTGGTCGCCATCGCCACACACCTCCGCATAGGTCGCTGGCTGCCAGCCGTCCCGCTCGATCATCCGTGCGAGGCGCGCCAGCCGCTGGCGCACGATAGCGCCTGAGGGGTCGCGCTGCGGATGCAGATAGACGCTCGCCACGGACGCCGTGCGCAAAGCGGTCTGCTGGACAATGCCGTTGAGGATCTGGACACCCAGCTCCTGACCGGATGCGGCGCCCATGTAGCCCACCGCTGGCGTCCAGGCGCGCCGATGATTCTGCGCGTCACGCACGGTGAACATGCCGATGAGGGAGCGGAATCCCTCCTGCCGGAGAGCGGCCAGCGTCTGCGCATTGTGCAGCCAGCCCGGCGCGCAGAACGCCGTCGGCTGCGGCAGCCCGGTCTGCGCAAAACAGGCGACGCCTCGGCGCAGCGCGTCCGCCATCTCATCCGCTGAGAGCGTGAGGCACTCCGCCGCATCCGCCGCAAAGAGCCGCGCCCGCACGCGGCTGAGCCAGGGGC
>JAICVT010000086.1 GCA_025935235.1 Ktedonobacterales bacterium
ACCACACGATGGGGACATGGGACAACGCGATGGCGCATGGCCGGGTCGTGGCGCGCAACATGGCTGGCGGGCGCGAGGCCTATCGCGACGTGCCGACCTACACCAGCCCGCTCTTCAACACCAATATCGCCGTCATGGGCAGCGCGGAGTCCAACAATCCGGCGCTGACCTCGAACTCGCACTCGGCGCCTGGCGACAAGGGCAACACCGACTACCGCAAGTTCTTCTTCAAGGAGAACCAACTGGTCGGCGCCGTCTTCATCGGCAGCCCGAAGGGGCGCAAGAAGATGGTGGAGATGATCCGCACCGAGGCTGAGTTCCCCACCCAGTCCGAGCGCGAAGCGCTCTTCGACGTGCGGTAGGCCGCGATGACGCCTGCGGAGATCCTGCGCGCCTTCGGCGAGCGGCTGGCCAGCGGCGATGCGGACGGCGCAACGGCGCTCTTCACCGAGGACGCCGCCTACGCCGAGCCGCCCGCGCACTCGTTCAGCGGGTGCGCGGCGCTACGCGAGTTCATCGCTGACTTCGCCGCGCGCCACCACGACGTCAGCTTTACCGTCGCGCGCCTGCTCGCCTCGCCCGATGGCCAGGAGGCCGCCGCGCAGTGGCGCTGGGCCTACACACGCAACGATGATAGCCAGCGCCGCGTCTTCGAGGGTGCCTGCTTTCTCACCTTCCGCGACGGGCTGATCGCGTCATGGCAGGGCTACTCGGCGCGGGTGGAGTGACTCCTAGCTTCGCCGTGGCGCCGACCGCTCGGCGGGCTGCCGAACACATTGATATGCGGCTGGGGCGCGCCTATTCTGGAGGAGCAAGCGGACTGGTGAGCAAGCGAAAGGGGAGCGGCGCATGGCGAGCGAGCTGGACAGCATTGCGCATCCAGATCCCGAGGCGATTCATAGCCCACCTGCGCGCAAGCGTCCGCCCCGACGCCGTATTCGGTGGCTGGCTGTCATAGCGCTCGCCCTTACCGTCATGCAACTCATGCCGAATCTCGGTCTGCTGTCGCCCATCGTCTCGCCGCTCGTCTATTCACATCTCGCTCCGCCAGAGTGGCATAACGCGACGCCGCATGGGCAGATTGCACTCAGCGATTTTGCCGCCAGCACGGATGAGCCTGGGCTAATGGTTGCCTGCGGGTCGTTGTTCACCCTCGCATGGCCTGAGCCGTGGTTGTTTGGACGCATGCGCTTCTGGCGATCCACCGATGGCGGCGCGCACTGGCAAATGTTCCAGCCGCCCTTCGAGGCTGCGCAGAATTGTAATCTGGCGATTCCTCCCGGCGGGCAGGGCGTTGTCCTGGCTACCGTTTCGTCTGACGGCGCCAGTGCTCCCGCGACGCTTTGGGTCAGCCACGATGCAGGTATCTCCTGGCAGCAGGTAGTGACAGCGCCCGCGGGCGACGCGGCGCTAAGTCTGCAAGCGGGCATCAAATTCGTCATCTATCGCCACGGCATGCTGTACGGGAACGCGGACTTTGGCAGCATAGATGGCGGCCTCGCCTTCGATGAGAGCGCGAATGATGGCGCGACGTGGCATGCGCTGGAGCAAAGCCCTGATCGCCTGGAGCGGCAAGGATGGACCGTCATGGCGACCGCGCCAGATTACCATTCCGCGAGATGGTGGTATCGCGATCTGGCGCGAGACGGCGCCGCGCCCGTGCTGGAGCATTCAACAGATGACGGCGCTACCTGGACGATCGTGGGGCCGATCGGTACAGAGGAACTCCTGGGATATCCCGTGTTAGCCACGACGCCACTTGCGCCTGATCATCTCTGCGTCGGACTGCTTTCCGGCGAAACCAGCAGCATGAGGATGCTCTCAAGCGCGGATGATGGGCGAACCTGGCGCGGAGGAACCATGCCGAGCGCGCTGCGAAACGTTCACGGCGAGACATCCCTCAATACGGCGATTGGCGCCACGGGCGATTGCTACGAGGGCTTCCATTATGGCATCGGGCAAGAGCCACAAGAGGGAAATACATACTATGGGTTCTTGCGACTGGCGAGTGGTAGCTCTGCGTTGAGCTATATCCCGCTGACGGACGACGGGAACAGCCTCGCCCTTACCGTTACATACGTTCCAGCCGACAAGGGGATGCCATCCCGACTCGTCGTGGAGCTGGAAGGGACGTATCCTGGCTGGGCGCGAGTGTTCAGCGGATTGGCCGCCGAAACGACCAGTGGACAGATCGTCTGGCGAGCCGTGCCGTGATGGGGACGGCGCCTGCCAGCCACCACCAACTTTTCTGTACATGTAGTGCGGCAGCTCACCCGTCGCCGCGCATCCACTCGGCGACGCGCTCGGCCAGCTCGGCGGCGGGCGCCTGGTAGACCTCGCACTGGGGCAGCGCGCCGAGGATAGTCGCGCCGTAGCCGCGCGTCTGGAGCCGCTTGTCGTAGAGCACGATGGCGTTGCGGCGGCGATGGCTCCACGCGAGGCCGCCGAGCGCCTGCCGCAGCTTGAGGGCGGCCAGCGGCGTCATGAACTGCGCCTGCTGGTCGGGCCAGAGGCTGGCGCGCGCGGCCACCAGCGGATCGCTCTGCGGCGGGAACGGCGTGCGCGCTACCACCACGCAGGCGGGCGGACGATTGCGCTGCTCCGCTCCGTCCCAGAAGGCGCCCGCGCCCAGCAACACCGTGCGCGGCTGCGTGTTGAAGGATTGCCAGAGCTGGCGCGCCGAGCCATCAATGCCCTGCGCCAGCGCCAGGATGTCGTCGCGCTCCAGCGTCCGCGCGATGCCGGGCGCGGCGGAGCGCAGCGCGGCATGTGACGGGAAGAGCGCAATGAGGTCGCCATCCAGCGCGCGGGCCAGCGCGATGACCAGCGCCTCGAGCTGGGCGTGATAGCTCTGCGCGGCTGGCTCTGGCGCGTCGGTGGGCAGGCAGAGCAGCGTCTGCGCGGAATAGTCTGGCGTGAGGGGCAGCGCGCGCGTCGAGTCGGGCAGCCCCAGTGCGCCGCGCAAATACTCGAAGTCACCGCCAACTGAGAGCGACCAGCCCAGCGCGGCCACGCCACGCCCCTCCGCCAACAGCGGGGCCAGCGCGCCGCTGACCTGCGCTGGCGCGGCATACAGGGTCAGCGCCTCGGCCAGCAACGCCTCGCGGGCGTCTTGGCGCTCACTCTCATGGGTGAATTGCTCAGCCTGTGGCTCAGCCTGTGGCTCAGCAGGCGTCTCAGCCCGCGCGTCGGCGGGTGGCCCTCCTGTGGCATCGGCGGCGACCGGCGACCGGCGATTGCGTGCGGAATCGCCCGGCGATGTCTGCTGTATCTGTTGTGACTGCTGCTGGAACTGGGGCGCGCGCAGCCAGCAGACCAGCCGCTCGCTCGCCTCGTCGCGACTCTCGCCGTGCCCCTCGCCGATGATCTGGCCGCCGCGCTCGCACAGATCGCGTAGGCGAACCGCCAGGCCAAGCAGGTCAGCCCGCGCGCCGAACGCGCGAAACTCGTCCTCGCTGTCAGCGCCGCTTGCGCGCGGTGACAGCGCCTGGGCGGCCTCGGCGATGGCCACGCGAACACTGGCGAGAGCGTCGCTCAGGCGCGCCCACTCGGCCTCCAGCGTCTGCCATGCGCTCGACGAGCGGACGGCTCCATCAATGCGCAGCGCGGCGGTCTCCGCGCTGGCCTCGCGCTTGCCAGCGCGACCGTTGCGCTCCTGGCTCTCACGCGAGACGCCCCGCAGCGCGCCGAAGACCGCGCCAGCCGCCTCGCGGGCGCGCATCACTGTGCGATACCATCCCTCCGCCTGCGCTTGTGCGGGCGCGGGCGCAAGCGAGGCGGCGAAGGGCAGCAGGCCAGCGTGCGCCCCGCCCGCAAGCGTCTCCTCCAGCAGACCGAGCAGGGCGAAAAGGGGCGCCGCCTCGAGCGCGAAGGTCTGCTGGCGGTAGAGTTCATCCTCGAACTGCCGCCCACCCAGCAGAATCACGCGCTCTGGCAGCTCCTCCAGCGGATCCGCCAGCGCCTGCCGACCTGCCAGCCGCGCCGCTAACGCCGCATGGGTGGTGACGACAATGGCCCCCTCGCTGGCGCGCTGCCCGGCGCGCTGCACGAAACAGTAGCCGCTCGCGCGATATGGACACTCGGCGATCAGCTCGGCGAACTCATTGCCGCCGCGGGCCCGCGTCCACGCCTCGACCTCGCCGCCGGTGAGCGTCACGTCGGCGCGCTGCCCGCTGCGCGTCCCACTCGCCCAGACCGTCAGCTTGGCCAGCCCGCGTGTCACCTCGTTCGAGACAGACGCGCCGAGCGCATCGCGCGCAACGCCCAGCCAGCGATGCAGGCAGAGATAGCCATCTGGCTCCTCCAGTTCGGCGACCTTGACCAGCGCCGGGTCAAGCCCAGCCTGAGCCGTGGCGCGGGGCAGCAGCGCGCGCGCCACCCGCTTCATCTCCTCGCTGTCGCTGGCTGCCACCAGCGCGCGGCGTCCCGAAGCCGCGCCGCGCGCTACCTCGGCCAGCGCCGCCACCAGCGCGTCCTCGGTGCGCTCCAGTTCCAGCAGTAGCGCGCCGCCCTCGGCCATGAAGGCGCCCAGCCCCAGCGCGTCATCCGCGTGATCCGCCGTCTCCGTCGGCGCCGACGACGTGGCGCCGACGGAGACGGCGGATGTCGCAGTGAGCGGAGAGGCTGGCTCCTCTAGCGCGACAGCCATCATCAACAGCGCCGGATTGACGCCCGACGCCACACGCCTGCCCACTGGCGCGGCTGCCAGCAGGCTCGCGAATGGGCTGGACTGAATGACCTCCTCGCGGGCGCGCGCCTCGCCGCGCAGCAGATAGGCGGGCGTCCAGCCATTCGAGACGGGCAGCGCGGCCAGCTCGTCAATCGTCGCCGTGCCCAGCGCGCTCAGCCGCTCCATCAGCGCGAGAAAGACGGCGCGCGAGAGATCGGCATCGGCCAGCGCGCGATGGTGGATGGAGCTAGGCACGCTCAGCGCATCGGCCACCGCGGCCAGCGTATAGCTGGGCAGATCGGGCAGCAGCATCGAGGCCAGCTCGTAGGTGTCTATCAGTGGATTGCGATGCGCCAGCCCCACACGCCGCAGAAAGGCGGCGTCGAAGGCGACGCTGTGACCGACCAACGGCGCTGAGCCAATAAACGCCCGCAGCGGGGCGATCAGCGAGCTGAGCGAGGGCGCGTGACGCAGATCGGCTGACCTGATGCCGGTCAGCCGATGGATGCGATAGGGCAGCGATGCGGACGCGCTGACAAAGCTCTGAAAGGTATCGAGGATGCGCGGCCCCGCGAACTTGACCGCGCCGACCTCGATGATGGCATCCTGGTCGGGGCGCAGGCCGGTCGTCTCCAGATCAATGGCGATGCGTACAGGCTCTGGGCGCACACTTGGCTCCGTTCTCCGCGCGATGCTCGCGCTGACCGCTATCGCGTCGCCTGATCGTCGTTCGCCAGTCGCTCCAGCAGGGGGCGGGCAGCGCGGGCGGCGAGCGCCCGGTGGCTGATGGCGTGCTTCTCGGCTGCGGTCATCTGGCCGACAGTGCGCCCCTGCTCAGGGACGAAGAAGATCGGATCGTAGCCAAAGCCGCCGCTGCCAGCAGGCTCA
The DNA here is from genome assembly GCA_025935235.1 of Ktedonobacterales bacterium. GTDB lineage: Bacteria > Chloroflexota > Ktedonobacteria > Ktedonobacterales > JADMIN01 > JAKAIY01. Next base: position 5,558 of record JAICVT010000086.1, read on the forward strand.
TGCGCGATGCGGCCCTTGAAGACGCCTGAGACGACGCCCAGCAGCCCGCGCGGCTCTGGAGCCGCGATGGCGATGATGCACTGGTAGCGCGCGCCGCGCCGCTCGTCGGGCAGCCCTGCCAGTCGCTCCACCAGCATCCGATTGCGCGTCTCGTAGGACACATCGGGGCCGACCCAGCGCGCCGAGATGACGCCCGGCGCGCCATCCAGCGCATCAATTTCCAGCCCGGAGTCATCGGCCAGGGTGAGCAGGCCCGTCAGGTCGGCATAGGCGCGCGCCTTGAAAATGGCGTTCTGCTCAAAGGTGACGCCAGTCTCTGGCACGTCTTGCGTCACACCCAGCTCGCTGAGACTGGTCAGGGTAAATGGAACGCCCGCGAGCAACTCGCGAAACTCCTCCACTTTGTGCGGATTCGTCGTCGCGATCACCAGTCGCTGGGTCATATCGCCTCATCAATCCAGAAAACGCCAGACGCGCCGCGCCTCAGTCCGCAGCCTGCGTGCGCCCCATTCTATCACCCTTCGCGCGCTCGCGTCAGGTCAATTAAGCTGGCGTATTCAGGCGCAGCGCCGGACGCAGCGCGCGGCGATAGAGGCCCGATTGCAGCGTCTCGCGCGGGTCCACCTGGGCCTTGAGCGTGGCGAAGCGGGCAGCGCACGCGGCAGGCAGCATGCGCTCGACCTGTGCGGGGGTCAGCGTGCTGTCCTTGGCGAAATAGAGTTGCCCGCCATAGTCCAGCGTCAGATCGTTCAGGTCGCGCAGCAGCCGCAGCAGACCTGGCTCGCTCTGGCGTCGCACGGGGAAGTCGAGCGCCAGCGAATAGCCGTCCACCAGATAGCTGAGGGTGAAATCGTCGGCGGCGCGCTGCGCTTTCAACACGCCGAGCGAGGGAGCGTAGCCCGCCGCGTGTGCGCGCCGCAGCAGCGCACCGAACGCCTCCAGCGCCGCCGCCTGGGGGATGAACGCCTGATGCTGGAGCAGACCTCCCGGACGGTAGGTATCGCGCCAGTTGGGGATGACATCCAGCGGAAAGTTGGCGGCAGGATAGCTCATGCGCCGCCAGTGGCCGGCGCTGGCCCGCGAGCCGCGCGCCCATTGCCCGCGATTGGCCACCCATACGCCCAGCGGCAGCGTCAGCGGTCGCGCCAGCGTCGGGATCAGCCCGGCAGGCAGCGCGCGCAGGGCCCGCGCGAGTCCGCTGGGCCAGCGCTCCCAGGCCGTGCGCAGCGTCTCGGCGGCGAGCGGGTCTTCTCCCAGCGCCAGATCGCGCGATTCGCCGAGCAGGCCGCGCCCCAGCGCCGCGCCGCGCGCGCTGGTGTCTACCCAGCCCACTAGATCGCTCACCGACTCCTTCGCCGACTCGAAGGCCGCCAGCAACCCGGCAAGCGAGCCATGCGCCGTCTGCCGCTCGGCCACCAGGCCCGACGCCACGCGCATCGTCCGCATCGTCACCTGCGTGATGGCGCCAAGCAGGCCCATCCCGCCGATGGTGGCGGCGAAGAGATCGGGGTTCGTCTCGCGCGAGCAGGTCAGGCGCTCGCCCGATGGCAGCGCCTGCTCGAAGCTGACGATGTGATCGCCGAAGCAGCCTACCCGCCAGTTGTTCTTGCCGTGGACGTTGGCCGCTGCGGCTCCAGCCACGGTGACGCCGCCGCGACCAGGCGTCACCGCTGGCCGCCAGCCATCTGGCAGGATGCGCCGCCAGAGCTGGGCGAGCGTTACCCCCGGCTCGACCGTCACCACACCGGTCGCCGCGTCCCACGCCAGGATGCCGTCGAGCGCGCTGGAGTCGAGCGTCAGCGCGCCCTCTAGCAGCGCCGCGTCGCCATAACTATTGCCGCCCGCGCGCAGACACACGACGCGCCCGTCGCGCGCCGCGCTCGCCAACGCCTCGGCCAGCGCATCCACGCTGCGCGGCGCCAGCACGGGCGCGCGGACGCGGTTGCGCAGCCCCCAGCCGGTCAGCTCGCGAACGGGCGCCTGATCCAGTGGTTGCGGGCTGCTCGCGCTCATCGCTGTCACTCCATAGTCGAGTTGGCGGTCGCCGCCGGTGGATTAATGGTTGCGGGCGCGGAGAAGCGCCACCAGGAGCAGTGTACTGCGTGGCGCCTGAGCCTGCGCGCACAAACCCATCACAAATCGCTGCGCCAGCAATGCGCTGCTGGATGGCAGGCGCGCTTCATGCCAATCAGAATTTGCTGCGCTTCATTACGAACGATGGCGCGGCGCGCACCACGCGCATGATCCAGCCCCAGCGCGCGGGGACGTAGACCACCTCTGGCCCGCGCTCGCAGACCTCGGCCATCTGCCGCGCCGCCGCATCGGCGGAGATCACCAGCGGACGCGGCGGCTGCTTGTCGGCGATCATGCGCGTGGCGACGAAGCCTGGCTTGACCGTCACCACCCGCACGCCACGGCGCGCCAGCCGGTAGCGCAGCGACTCCAGGTAGACTGATAGCCCCGCCTTGCTAGCCATATACGCGCTGTTGCCGTAGCGGCCGCGGTCGCCCGCCACTGAGGAGACGCCGACCAGCGAGCCGCGCCCCTGCCGCGCGAAGTAGTCAGCCCCCAGATCGAGCCAGCGCATCGCGCCGAGCAGGTTGGTCTCGATCATCTCACGCTGCTCCTCGAACGGCCACACCTCCGGGCCGCCCGCTGGCAGCGCGCCCGACACGTAGACCAGCAGCGTCAATGGCGCGCCGCCCAGATCATCGAGGATTTTGGCGAAGAGCGCTGGCGCCGCGTCGTAGTCGCGCACGTCATGCGGATAGACCCGCGCGAGCGGCGAATCGCTCGCGCCAGAGCCGTTCAGGCGCGTGGCCAGCGCCTCCAGCTCCGCGTCGCGGCGCGCCAGCAGCGCCAACTGATAGCCGCGCCGCGCCAGCTCGCCCGCGAGCGACGCGCCGATGCCGCTGGAAGCGCCGACGATGATGGCGCCGGGACGTTGCGAGGTCATAGTGGCGAACTCTCCATCTCGCGCCGCCGCAGCAGCGATTCGACAATGCTCAGGTCATGCTCCGAAGTGACGCGCACGCAGGGATAGTTCGCATCGAAGACCGTTAGCGGAACATCTGCCCGCCGAATGAGCGCGATCAGGTCATTCGCATCTACGTCGCCCGCTGGATCATAGGCCTCGATCACGCGCCAGATCGCCGCGCGGCTGAAGATGATCGGCGGACAGAGCCGACGCAACGCTTCGCGTGGCAGCGTCTCCACTACCACCTGCCCATCCACCCGCTTGAGCGTCTCTTTGACTGGCTCAGCCGCGATGGCGACGCCTGTGCGCTCGGCGGCCAGCAGCCCGGCGCGCAGCGCGCTCGTCGTCACCAGTGGCAGCGTGGCGTCCACCACGACCAGCCAGCCGTCGCGTATCCTGCCGCTCATTTCAAGGAGGCTCAGCCAGTTACGCTCACCTCGACAATACGCTCCCGACAGTGAGCCGTTCCCTGGCGGAGCGTCTACAACCAGCGCGCGGCAGTCCTCACGGTGAGCGGGCAAGAACGAAATGAAGCAGCTCTCCAGCGCATCGAGCTGGAGGAGCGCGCTCAAGGGCCAGGCGATGAGTGGGCGGCCCAGCACGGGCCGCCAGAGCAGATCAGCGGTCTGCGCAGCGGCATCGGGCGCGGTGGCGACCAGAATCGCATGGACCGCGCCCGGTGGCAACGACGCCTTCGAATAGCCCATCAGACTGTTGCGCTCAGGCGGTGCCGGTGCGGCGCGCGGCGGCGACATTCGGCGCCGTCTGCTTGGGGTGCGCGAAGATCATGCGCCCGGCCACCGTTTGCAGCACGCGCGTCACCGTGACCTCGATGGTGGACTGCATGTAAGCCTTGCCGTTCTCCACCACGATCATCGTGCCATCGTCAAGGTAGCCGACGCCCTGACCCGGCTCCTTGCCTTCCTGCATGATCTTGATCGTCATATCCTCGCCCGGCAGCAGGATCGGCTTGACAGCGTGCGCCAGCTCATTGATGTTGAGCACCTTGACGCCTTGCAGCTCGGCCACGCGGTTGAGGTTGAAGTCGTTAGTGATGATGGCGCAGCGCCACTGGCGGGCCAGCTTGACCAGCTTGGCGTCCACCTCATTCGGGTCGGCGTCGGCGTCGGAGATCTCGACTGGCACCGTGGTGTCCTTCTGCAGCCGCTGGAGAATCTCCAGCCCGCGCCGCCCGCGATTGCGCCGCATGCTATCGGCGGAATCGGCGATGTGCTGCAACTCTTCGAGCACGAAGCGCGGCACGACCAGCGTGCCGGTGATGAACCCGGTCATGCTGATGTCGGCGATACGGCCATCAATGATGGCGCTGGTGTCGACCAGAATACGGTCGCTGGCGCGGCGACCTCCGCGCCCTGTCAGGCGGTCGCGCAGACGGGCGCCGTTGTGCTGGTCGTGCGGATCATGCTCATCACGCTCATCGCGCTCATCGGCGTCGCGCTCATCGCGGGCAGCGCGTCGCGTCGCGCGGCCACTGAAGGCCGCCGAGAGCATGCGGGTGAAGTCGCTCTTGCGCATGACGGCGATGGTGACGCCCAGCCAGGCGCAGATCAGCGCCGCCGCGCTCGGCGCCCAGCGCCCCACATCGGCAAAGGTGAGCTGCGAGAGCGGCAGCGCCAGCAGCGCCGCGACAATCAGCCCGATGACGAGGCCAACGACGCCCGCGATCAGGTCGCTGACCTCAGCTCGGCGAATCTGCTCACGAATCCAGCGGTAGGGGGTGATGATGATGAAGGGCGCAATGGCCAGGGCGATAAGTCCGATGAAAAGCGCAATCCCCACAATCGCCGGAACGGGCAAACCCCAGTTCTGATGATGTACGTCGTTCAGCGTGGACCCGATGTCCCACGCGAGTGCCGCGACGACGACGAAGGCGATCGCGCGCACTATGGATCTGCCAGACACAGCATCCTCCTCATGCATTTACTGGGCGCGACTACACCTGCGCGCCGCGACGACAACGCCTCGTGCTGCCTCCTCTCCCCTGCTGCTGGCATCGCCTGCCATTCGATTGTTCCAGGTTCGTCGCCTCACTCGCGTGAGTTGGACGCGAGTTGGGCGCGTGGCGCACATTCCTTTCAGCGCGCCTGATTTCTGTCTACCTAGTGTAGCATAAGGGCGCGCTCGCTGCGCGGATGGTAGCACGGGTCTACCCCCGCGCATCACCGCGCTTTTGCTGAGTGTCGTTCGCTTCCGCCGACTCCAGCGCGATGCGCACCGCGTCTGAGAGCGTCGCGGCCTCGAGCAGCTCGACATCCAGCCCGGCCAGACTCTTCGCCAGGTCGCTATCGGCGCGAGCACGCGAGGGCGGCGCTACCACACGGCGGAATCCCAGCTTGACGGCTTCGCGCACGCGCTGCTCCAGACGCGGCACAGCGCGCAGCTCGCCACCCAACCCCACCTCGCCCAGCGCGACCAGATCAGCGGCGATACGACGCTCTACAAAGTTGGATGCGATAGCAAGCGCCACGCCGAGGTCAACGGCAGGCTCGGTCAATTCGAAGCCGCCGACAACATTCACGAAGACATCCTGGGTCGTCAGCGCCAGCCCCACCCGCTTGGTCAGCACAGCCAGCAACATCTGCAAGCGGCTGCGATCCACCCCGGTCGCCGTCTGGCGCGGTGCGCCAAAGACGGTCGGCGTCACCAGCGCCTGCGTCTCCACCAGTAGCGGGCGCGTGCCCTCCATGCTGACGACGACCGCCGAGCCAGTGGCGTCGCTGCGCTCGGCCAGAAAGAGGCCCGATGGATTGGTGACATCCACCATGCCATCGCCACGCATCTCGAACACACCGACCTCATGCGTCGCCCCAAAGCGGTTCTTGACGCCGCGCAGCAGGCGGAAGGTCTGGAAACGCTCGCCCTCCAGATAGAGCACGGCGTCCACCATGTGCTCCAGTGTGCGCGGCCCGGCCACCGCGCCTTCTTTGGTGACATGGCCGATCAAGCAGATGGGGATGTGGGTGCGCTTGGCGACGCGCATCAGCTGCAAGGCGCAGTCGCGCACCTGGCTGACGCTGCCCGGCGCTGAGGAGATCAGCGAGGTCGCCACCGTCTGGATCGAGTCTACCACCACCAGCGCGGGCCGCATGGCCTCGATCTGCTCGGTGACGGCTTCGATCTCGGTGGCGGGCAGCAGAAAGAGACGCGGATGCAGCGCGCCCAACCGCTCGGCGCGCAGCTTGACCTGCTGCGGCGACTCCTCGGCGCAGACATAGAGCGCGCTGGCGCCCGTCTCGGCGATGTTGCCCGCCACCTGGAGCATAAGGCTTGACTTGCCTATCCCCGGCTCGCCACCCAGCAGCACCAACGACCCGGGCATCAGTCCGCCGCCCAGCGTGCGATCCAGCTCAGGCGAGCCGGTGGCGCGGCGATCCGCAGCCAGCGCCGAGACCTCGGGCGCGGAGATCGGCGCGACGGAGATGATCGGCCCGGCGGTCGCGGCGGCGCTGGCGGCAGGGCGCGGCGCGACGACCGTCTCGACCATCGTGTTCCACGCGCCGCAATCTGTGCAGCGCCCCATCCACTTGGCGGCCTCGAAGCCGCACTGCTGGCAGACAAACTTGGTGGTTGGCTTTGGCATGCTCGCTCCACGCTAGCGCGTCGCCCTCGATGCGTCGCTCTGAAGGTCTCTACGCCCGGCGATTCAGGCTGGTTAGAGGTTTCGGCCACGCGGGCGGCTTGTGTGAGAAAACGTCAAGAATCGGCTCTGTGGCACACGAGCGCCGAGCCTCAAGAAAAGGATCGGAGTTCGGTTTCATGCCCCAAGCGGGCTGGATGGCATGGGCAACCATCTTGAGTTCTACCCAGGCATTTCAACTCTGCTGGAAAGTATTGCTTGAGTACGGCAACCACAGCACTTGCTCGCGGCCCACTAATATCCTTGAATTCCCACGCTCCCCATGCCACAACTATTGTTGATGCCCGCTTTGCGGCCTCCCCCACGTACCGATCATTCTCACTGCCGACTGGACACGAGACTTCACTAAGTGTCTGTGGGTCTGACGAGACGTAAGCGAACAAATTCACGATCTCCAGTCCGCCGAAACCCCATTGCTCAGTAAAGCGCCTACAGGATGTCAGCGTTCGGTCACTCCGCACTGCATCGGCTGTGCTGGGATTAAGCATGACCCACAGCAGCCGTCGTCGGTTGTTTGGAACCCAGTTGCGCCATAGAACATAACGGTAGCCATCGATGATGATCGCTCCCGCCTTGCTGTTGAGATCAACCATGCGCTTGGCTCCTGTTTCCGCAATGCACCCATGTTGGCGCACCTCTGGCACACGCCGTACAGCTATTCCACGCGCCAGCATGCGAAACGGGCGCGCCCGGGAAAGTAGTCTTCCCAGGACACGCCCGTTTCGGCGCCAGTCAGGCGATTGCCTGGTAGCTGGCCTAGCGCGACGGCTCGTCGCCTGCCGAGAGCGCCGCCTGTGGTGGAGCGGGCAGCTCGTTGAGCAGGTCTTCGCGCCGCTCGTGTACCTCCAGCTCCAC
>JAICVT010000351.1 GCA_025935235.1 Ktedonobacterales bacterium
GAGCGGCTGCATGCCAGCGGGCGGCGCGTGGCCATCGAGACGCAGGGGACGGTCTACCGTCCGTGGGTGGCGGCGTGCGATGTCGTGACGGTCTCGCCCAAGCCGCCCAGCTCTGGCATGACCACCGATCACGCTCGGCTGGCGCGCTTCACCGCGCTGCCACAGTGCAATCTGAAGGTCGTCGTCTTCGATGACGCCGACTTCGCCTATGCGCGCGACATCCATCAGCGCTATCCCGACCGCCCGTTCTTCGTCCAGCCGGGCAATGCCGTCGGCGAGGATGACACCGCCGCGCTGCTTGCCAAGCTCGACTGGCTGGCCCAGCGCGCGATGCGCGACCCCGCGATGGCTGACGCCATCGTCCTGCCACAACTGCACACGCTGCTGTACGGCAACCGCCGTGGCGTGTAGCTGGCTATCATCCTCTGCTCGCCTGAAACATTCGCGCGTCCGCCCGCCTCCGAGACTATGCGCGGCGCATACAACCCGAAAGACTCATGTGTAGCCTGGCAACGAAGCGCCGCGCTACAATAACATGAGATGCAGCTCACATTTCATAGGTGGGCAAGGAGGAGCAGCCGATGAGGAAGATGATGGAGAAGACGCGGGAGGTGGAGCGCGCTCTGCCTGCCAAGCCGCTGATGCGCGGCTACCTGCATGCGGCGGCCGCGCTAGCGGCGATCATCTGCACGATCATCCTGGCCGCGCTGAGCGCCGCGGATCGCCCCAAGCAGATCTCGCTGCTGGTCTATGGCGCCAGCTCAATCCTGCTCTTCGGCTGGAGCGCGCTCTATCACCTGGGCAATTGGTCGCCGCGTGTGCGCAATCTCTTCCGCCGGGTGGATCACGCCAACATCTTCATTCTGATCGCTGGCACCTACACGCCGATCGCCTTCAATCTGCTCTCAGGCGCGGCGCGTGTGGCGCTGCTGGTCATCATCTGGTCGCTGGCGGCGCTGGGCGTGCTGGCGGCGGCGCCCGCGCTGCGCATCCCCCGGCAGGTGATGGCGGGCCTCTACATCGCGATGGGTTGGGTGGCGCTGGGCTTCCTGCCACAGATCGCAGCGGCGATTGGCGCGCCCGCGCTGGCGTTGCTGGGCGTCGGTGGTCTGCTCTACACACTGGGCGCGCTGGCTTATGCCTCGCATCATCCCAATCCGTGGCCGCGCGTCTTCGGCTACCACGAGGTCTTCCATCTGGCGACCATTGCCGCTGCCGCCGCCTTCCTGGCCTTTATGCTGCAGCACGTGCTGCCCTTCGCCCGTCAGTGAAGCCCCAGCCCTCCACCCGCCAAGGCGGGCGAGGGGAGCAGCAATCGTCGTGTGGGCAGGGCACTGATATGTCCGGCATGCGATACGGCTCCGCTCCCTCTCCCAGAGAGGGAGAGGGCTGGGGTGAGGGCTACACCACCCGCGTCATCTCGATGAAGACGCGCTCGCCTTCGGGCGCGGTGAAGCTCGTCTGGCCGACGGCGACGAAGCCCGCGCGCTCATAGACGCGGATGGCGCGCTGGTTCCACTCGAAGACGTAGAGGCGGAAGAGCGTGGGGTGGTAGTGATCGCGGGCGTAGGCCAGCCCGGCCTTCACCAGCGCCAGCCCGCGTCCCTGGCCGGTCAGGTCGGGGCGCAGCCCCAGCCCGATGGTCGCCGAGCCATCGGGGCGCAGCAGGTAGGGCGTCGCCAGCCCTTGCGTCTCGGCGGCGCTCACCTCGCACGCGCTGCCATACCCGAAGAAGCCCAGCGGCGGCACGTCCGTGGCGTCATTGGACTCGCGCACGGCGAAGTGCGGGCTGCCAGGATCGAGCAGCTCAACGAGCGGGTCGAAATCGTGGCCGAGCGCTGCATCAGGCGAGTTGTAGACGGCATACTGCCCCTCATAGCGCCATGCCAGGATCGCCCGCGCGTCGGCCTCGGTCATCGGGGTGAAGACCAGGCTCATTGCTCCTCCGGCGGCACGAGTGTCTGGAAAGCTCGGTCGTCGCGCAGGCCGTCCAGATCGTGATCTTGCCGCGCCCACGCCACCAGATCGGGCCGCTGGGCGAGCGCCACGCGCAGTTCGCTGATCGCGTCGTCTGGCTGGCCGTGCAGCGCGTAGTAGCAGGCCAGGTTATAGCGCGCGCTGCCCTCGGCGGCGGGTCCGGCATGCGCCTCGATGATCTCTCGCACGGCGTCCTGCTGCGCCTGCATGGCGCGCTCCGTCTGCCCGATGCTGCGATAGTGGTTGGCCATGTGCTCGGCGACATGCCCGACCGCGTTGCCCATCGTCGTGGCAAATAGCAGGTTGGCCTGCGACTCCTGATCGTCTGGATTCGTCAGCGCCGACTCCGGCAGCGACTGCACCGCCGCGATCAGACGGCGCATCGCGTCATCTGAGCGCTGCGCCGATTCATCCCAGGTCAGTTGCGCGTGTTCGGGCCAGGTTTCGGTGTTGACCATTCCCCAGTCCTCGAACTCTGGCGACTCCTCACCCCGCGCCATCGCTTCGACGCGCAGCGCCTGGCGATTCTTCCAGTACGCCAGGTGGGCGACGACCTCTTTGGGCGCCCATTCATCCGCTGTGCCGACCTGCTGGCGCTCGGCCTCGCTAAACTCGGCGCGAAACGCTTCCTCGCGCGCCTGCGTCTGGTTGAGCAGGGCAATTAGCGCGGCGCGCAGAGCGGTTGGTGTCAACTCCTCCGGCATACGTGTCGCTCCTCGCTTGTGAGACCTCGTGAAATGGTTCACTCGTTCAACGAGCCGACGATGGCGATGCCTTAGCCTACCACAGCCGAGGCCAGCATGCCGCCCCATCCATCAGGGCAGTCTGGGCGAGCCGCGTGCTGGCTATGGGACGAGCCAGCGAAGCGGCTTTTACGATGGCGCAATCGCGCTATGGCGTGTCAGGCGCGAGCGTCTTCTCATAGATGCAGGTTGTGCTGATGGCGCGCATCCCCGCGCGGTGATAGAGCGCGTTGGCGTGCGTCGGGCTGTCGGCGTCCACCCCCAGCCCGACCTTCGTCTTGCCGCGCGCATAGAACGTGGCGAAGATCGTGCGCGCCAACGCCATCCCCACGCCGCGCCCGCGCCACGGACGCCGCACCGCCAGATAGCGCACATGCCCCACCTCCGGCTCGCCAGGGCGCTCCCAGCTACACAGCGCGCCGCCGATGATATGGCCGCCCTCCTCGGCCACGAAGTAGAGCGTCGGATCGAAGTTTGGGATGCTCTCGATGTGGTAATAGCGCCACTGTTCCCACGTCAGCGGCGTGTGGCCCCACTCATCCGCCTGCGCCTCCTCCATCGCTTCGCCGAAGGGGCGGTCATCCTCGCCAGGGATGAACGAGCGGATGGTGACGCCGTCTGGCAGGCTGGGTGGCTCTGGCGGCGCGCTCATCTCGATCAGCATGCGCTCCCACCGCCGCGCCAGCGTGTAGCCGCGCGCCTCCAGCAGCCGCCGACCGCCGGTGTTGACGCTCCACACGTTGGTGGACAGGCGGACGGTCTGAGCGCCCGCGCTGGCCTCCGTCTCTACCAGTGTGAGCAGCGCCGTCCCGATGCCCATGCCGCGCGCGTCGGGATGCACGTAGCCATCGAACTCGACCAGATGAGCGCCCTCCGGGAAGCGGTTGAGCGCGGCGACGAGGCGGCCATCAGGCGCCGCGACCAGCAGGCTATCGTTGGGCGCGTGGTCCGGCGCCTTCCAGATGCGGCGCAGAGCGTGCGCGCTGGTGTTGGGCGCGCCCAGATCAATCAACTCGCAGGCGTTGATGAGATCGGCGGTCGTCTGCGCATCCTCCAGGCGCGCCGGGCGCATGGTATAGCCCTCGGGCAGCATCTCGCCCTCCTTCCCGCTCAGCCCTGCGCCGCTGGGCCGTGGTCGCGTACGCGGGTTGTGAGGATGTCGAGCGCGTGGGGCAGGGCGGGCATGATGGCGCCCAGGCACTCGCGCACGCCCTTGGGGCTGCCGGGCAGGTTGATGATGAGCGTAGCGCTGCGCACGCCCGCCACCCCGCGTGAGAGCATGCCAAATGGTGTGTGGCGCAGGCTCTCGGCGCGCATAGCCTCGGCGATGCCCGGCGCCTCGCGGTCGAAGACAGCGCGCGTCGCCTCAGGCGTGATGTCGGTCGGGCTGAGGCCGGTGCCGCCGGTCGTCAGGATGAGCTGCGCTTGGCCCGCGTCGGCCCACTCGCGCAGCGTCGTTTCGATGGCGGCGCGGTCATCGGCGACGATGGCGCGCTCCACGATCCGCGCGCTGAGCGGCTCGGCCTCCACCAGCGCGCGGATCGCCTCGCCGGAGGTGTCTTCGCGGTTCCCCGCCGCGCCCTGTGTGCTGATGGTGAGAATGGCCACCCGATACGCGTCCGCCATGCGCCGACCCTCCTTCGCTCCGCGATCTCTCGCTCC
>JAICVT010000216.1 GCA_025935235.1 Ktedonobacterales bacterium
GTCAATCACGCCATCCACCGGCAGACCGGCGAGCGCTAGCACATCGCCCAGGCCGGGGATGACCGCAACGAACTCCGCCAGTGCCTCTGGCGTTAGCAGGGCGGCGAGCACGAAGATGATGCTGCCGATGAACAGAATCTTCGGCACGATGCTGACCCGCGAGTCGCGTATGGTCGCGGTGGCCACTTTCATCGTGCGGGGCAGATGCGCCAGCGCCTGGAAGGCATTGATCCTGGAAGTGACGTTCGTAGTGGTCGTATTGGGACCCTGTGATGAAGACATCGCGGCGCTCCCTCTCGTGTCGTGGTGATGGATTCGGAGCCAACCTGTCGCAGGCTCGGTGGTAGCTCGCCCATCGGGACTCGCCATACAGCAATACGTGCGCTCATACTAATCGGTTGGAGGCTGGCTGTCTAGTATGCGGCTCTCACCCCAGCCCTCTCCCAGCGGGAGAGGGAGCGTTGCGGCCAACTGTTCCGTCCACAGGCCTGGATTCCCCCTCCCCTCGCAGGGGAGGGGGTTAGGGGGAGAGGTTTCGCGCCCCGCTCCTACCGCTGGCCCGGCTCTTCGTCGCGCTGGGGGCCGAAGCGCGGCAGGATCGGCGGCTGCCAGCCCTCCTCGCGCCACGGCGCCGACTCTAGCGCGTCAGCAGGCGCCTCATCCTCATCGCGATACCGCTCACCGAAGCGCTCGGATGGCTGCTCCTCCTCGACTGGCGGCGCGGGTTCCCAGCGCGGGTCGGCGGCCCACTGATCCGCCAGGGACGCTGCTGGTATCCGCGGTGGTGGCATGGGAACCTGCGGCGCGGACATCGGCGGCTCTGGCGGCGCGGGCGGCTCTGGCTCGCTCCGCCAGTCGGCGGGCGCGATATAGTCCGCGGGCAGTGTCCGTGGATCGCTGGCGCGGCCAAAGGCGTCCACGGTATCGAAGGTATCGAAGCCGTCGGCGGGGCTGATGCTCGGCTGTGCGTTTGTCTCACGCAGCCAGGCGTCGTCCTCTGAGGACTGGCTGGCCTCCAGCGCGGCCGGCGCGACTGGCGGCAGGTCGGGCAGACGTGGCGTGGTTGGCGGGCGCGCGACAAAGGGCGTCTTGAGCGTGCGCGGCGCGGTGGGCTGCGTGGCGGTCGGCTCGCCCTGTCGGCCACCGCCCCAGGGATCGAGCGGCCCCGACACGCCTGAGAGATCCAGTGTGAGGTTGGGCGCGCTGACTGGCGCGCTGATCGGGCCGGAGGTTGCCCCGCGCGCAGCCGTTGGCGCGGGCGCTGGGCCAGCCGAGGCGCGCGCCGCCAGCGGCGTGGAGACTGGTCCCGATGACGCGCGGCCCGCTGCCCCGGCCAGCGGCTGACTGAGTGGTTCGCTGACTGGCCGCGTGCGCGAGGCCGCGCTGGAGCGCCGCACCTGATCGTAGAACTCGATCCAGGCCAGCAGCTCATCGGGCTGCATCAGCCGGTGCAGCTTGATGCGCGCCTGACGCCCACCCCCCCGCAGGATCAGATACTCTGGCACGCGCGGCGACCAGGCGAAGCTGCGGATGCCCGTGTCGCTGCGCGAGGCCAGCCGCAGGATGAAGCGGCCCAGCGCCACCACTGAGAGGATGATCCCGCCGACCGGATGTCGCGTGCGCTCGACCTTCGCGATCTCGCCCCAGGTGAGCCGCGTACGCCTGAGCGCCGAGCGCGTCTCGATGAAAGGCCGCTCGATGGTGTACGTCTGGCGCAGCAGGAACGCGCGCGCCAGCATCGCCACGCAGGCCAGCGCGCAGGCCAGCAACGCATAGCCCAGCGGATTGGTTTCAGGCAGCAGCAGGGTGAAGTAGAGGCCTGGCAGCGCGATCATCAGCGCGCCCATCGTCCACCATTGCGCCTCATCGCGCACCATCTCGCGGGCGACGAATGGCCCGCTGCCGGTGGCGCCCCAGGTGCCGCCGTGGTCGCGCCAGACACGATAGCGATCGTAGATCTCGCGACGGAAGCGCGCATAGTCGCCGATGCCATCCTCGCGGATGCTGATGCGGCGATTATCGCGCGCCACGGCGATCACCCAGCGATAGCGCCGACCATCCAGCGTCTGCATGCGCTCCATCAGCCGCGTCAACTCGATCCAGCGAATCTCGACCCGCCAGGGACCGCGCCCCACGCTGATGCCGCGCGGGCTGACGCGCACCGAGAGCGAGAGTTTGAGGGTGTAGACGAGGACACACCAGTAGATGGACACCAGCAGCAGGCCAAAGAAGAAGGCCCGCCCGGCGTGGCTATCGGCGCCGAGTTGCCGCCAGATCCAGGCGCCGCAGGCGAGCAGCACCACTACCAGCACGCCAAGCAGCGCCACGTCGCCGGCGCGCGGCGCGTGGAAGACGCTTTCGCGATCTGAGAGCGCCAGGTCTTCGAGCGGAACGGTCGCTGGCGCGGCGCCCTCGCGGCTCCGTGGATACGTCAAGCGCTGTCCCCTACCTTGAAGCGCGGGGGGATCTGTGCGGGCGCTGGATGTCCTCATCCTGCCCGATGTGGCCCTCATCGGCCCGCAACGGCGTCTGGCCAGCCCCTGCGCGTATGTTGAACGCACGTCGCCAGTATACCAAGGCGCGTCAAACGGGCGGGTAGCGAGCAGGACTCTCGGCCCAGTGGACAGCGGCCAGCGGTTGATGCAGGTTGGGCAATTGAGGCGGATAGGGCGCTCCATCGGCTGGCGGTTGAAACCGCGCCTGGGAGGCGGCGTGCGCGCCGCCGCGAAACCCGCCTGCGCGGGTTGGGATCCGGCAGTCCGCGCAGGCGGACTTCGCGGCTCGCAGGGCCATCCAGGCGCGGTTTCAACCGCCGGGCTACTACGGCTCTGGCTTGCGCGCGAGGACGCTCACCCAGTGATGCTCGCGTGTGTGGTCGAGCGCCTCTGAGACGGTCGTTTCGATGACCTCCAGCCCGGCGCCCGCGACGAGCGCGCTGGCCTCATCGGGCGTGTAGTAGGCGTAGAAGCGGGTGGCGTTCTCCATCGCGCTGGTGGGGTATGGCTCGAAGCGCTCGGCCTCGCCATCTGGCTCGCGCTCCTTCAGGAAGATGGCGACCGGAGCGCCGGGGCGCGCTACCCGCGCCAGCTCGGCCATCGCGCGGGGGGCCACGCGCAGCGGCAGGTGTAGCATCGAGGCTGAGCACCACACGCCGCGACAGCAGGCGTCGGGCAGCTCGAGGCGCCGCATATCCATCAGCGCATAGCGGATCGCTCCAGTCGGCAGACGGCGCGCCGTGCGCTCGCCCGCTTCATCCAGCATGCCCTGCGAGATATCCGCGCCCAGCACGATCTGCCCCGCCGCCGCGAAGGCCCGCGCGTCGCGCCCGGTTCCGCAGCCAGCGTCGAGCAGCGGGATGAAGTTGAGATACTCCTCCAGTTCGATCTCGTCGCCGGGGCGGCCCAGCTCCGGGATGGGTCGCCGCTCCTCAGCCTCGGCAAGCAGCGACAGGAACTGCTCGATGCGCTCCGCCCAGAACGGACTCATCCGCTCGTTGCGCTCGGCATAGTCGCGCGCAGCCTTGTCGTAGGTCGCGGTCGTCAGCTCGGTGGCCTGGGCGAAACGGGGGTCGTGCGGCTGTTGCGCGCTCATCTGCTCTCCTGCCTGCTCAGTTGTCCGCTCGTTGGCTAGCGCGCGACTGGCTGGCGCTCGGCCAGCGCGGCCAGCATCGAGCCGAAGATCAGCTTGCCATCCTCGCCGCCCAGCAGCGCCTCGCCGCAACGCTCCGGATGCGGCATCATGGCGGCGACGGTGCGCGCGGGGTTGACGATGCCCGCGATGTTGCGGCGCGAGCCGTTAGGGTTGGCGGCGGGCGTGACCCGGCCATCTGGCTCGCAATAGCGGAAGAGCACGCCGTTGCTGGCCTCCAGCGCGTCGAGCGCCTCGTCGTCGGCGAAATAGTTGCCCTCGCCGTGCGAGATCGGCACGCGGATCACCTGCCCTGGCCGCAGCAGCCGCGTGAAGGGCGTGGCGGCGTTCTCCACCCGCAGATGCGTCCACTGGCAGCGGAATTCCAGACTATCGTTGCGCAGCATCGCGCCGGGCAGCAGGCCAGCCTCCAGCAGGATCTGGAAGCCGTTGCAGATGCCCAGCGCCAGCCCCCCGCGCTCAGTGAAGCTGGCGATGGCGCCCATCACTGGCGCGAAGCGCGCGATGGCGCCCGCGCGCAGATAGTCGCCATAGGAGAAGCCGCCCGGCAGGATCACCGCGTCGCAGCCTTGCAGGTCAGTATCCTGGTGCCAGATGGTGACGGTCTCCTGTCCCAGCACCGGCCCCAGGATGCGCAGGCAGTCTTTGTCGCTCCATGTGCCAGGGAAGACGACCACGCCAAACTTCATCGCACTCGCTCCACTTATTCATCTACTCCCCCTCGCCCTCTGGGAGAGGGGGGTGAGGTGGGGTGAGGTTCACCCCTCGACCCACTCCTCGCCGTCTTCGTAGAACTCTTTCTTCCAGATCGGCACGCTGGCCTTGAGTGTATCAATGGCGTAGCGGCAGGCGTCGAAGGCTTCGGCGCGGTGCGGGCAGGCGGCGACCACCACCACGCTGCACTCGCCAATCGCCAGCGGGCCGATGCGGTGGACCATCGCCAGCGCGCTCTCTGGCCAGCGCCGCGCCACCTCGGCAGCGATGCGCGCCATCTCGCTCTCGGCCATCTCCGGGTAGGCGTCGTACTCCAGCGAGCGCACGCGCTTGCCGCGCGCGTTATCGCGCACGACCCCGGCGAAGGTAACGATGCCGCCCGCGCCCGCCGTCGTCACCGCCTGCTCCAGCGCGCGGATAGCCTCGCCATCGAGCGGCTCGCGGGTGATGCGGATGATCGGCGCGGACGTTGCTGGCGTTGCGGGCGTAGATGACGCGCCGCTCGCCCTGGTCTTGCGTGCCACGGGTCAGCCTCCCCCCAGGGGTGGAATGAATGCCAGTTCGGCGCCCTCGCTCAGCGGCGCATCGGCTGGCGCATAGCCACGATTGACGGCGACAGCGCAGGCGGGCAGCAGCGCGGCCAGCGCGGGCTGGCGCTCGGCCAGTAGCGCGCGCGCCTGGGCGACAGTCGCGCCAGCGGGCAGATCGAGCGCCTCTTCTGGCGCGCCCACGGCCTCGCGCAGCGCCGCGAAATAGCGTACTCGTACCCGCATGGCTGGCTGCCATCCCTCCTGTTGTGTCGTGCGCTCTTTAGCTCTTCAAGTGTACCGCGCGCCGCATCAGATTCGCCAGCGTTGGGCGCGGTCGGCGGCGCTACACCGCCCGCGCACGGACGAGGAGGATGGAGGGCGCCTCGCGGGCGCCGGGAACCGCCTGCGCGCTGCGCCCCGCTGCCTGCGGCTCCGCCAGGCGCTCCAGCGCCAGACCGGCTTCGATCAGCGTGTTCAGATAGGTAGCGAGTGTGCGATGATACTCACCGACCTGACCACGCACGCCGGATGAGTTGGCCGATGTCCAGTAGCGCTCATCGAAGTAGCCGCTGACCTCGCGCGCCGCGCCGCCATCTTCGCGCGTGACCCAGCGCGAGCGCGGCGTCTGATAGCAGGGATGCGTGATGGAGAAGACGAACCAGCCGCCCGCCTTCAGGATGCGCCGCACCGTCTGGAGGGCTGCGCGCAGGTCAGCAATCGGCATCAGCGCCATGCCGCAGGTGACTCCATCGAACGCGGCGCTGGGGAGCGCGGCGCCATCCTGCGCATCGGTCAGCAGGTAGCGGATGCCGAGCGGCTCACTCGCCTCATAGCGCTGGGCCAGCGCCAGCAGCTTCTCCGAGAGGTCAGCGCCCGTCACGCGCGCGCCACGCCGCGCCAGCTCGCGCGCGATGAAGCCCTGCCCACAGGCCAGATCGCAGATCGCCTGGCCCGTGACGTCTCCCACCAGCGCCAGCATGCCCGGCAGAATGACCTCCGCGTAGAGTGGATTCTCGCGCAGATACGCATCGTACCAGTCGGCGATGGCATCGTAGGGAGCGGATGACATCGTGAAGCCCTCCTGGCCGCTACATCCCTTGAAATAGGTTCCCCCTCCCCTACAAGGGAGGGGGACAGGGGGAGAGGTCGCCCTAGCGCCCGGCGAGCTGGGTGGCCAGGTCGGTGAAGAGCCGCACGCCGAAGCCGGTCGCGCCCGCCTCGCCCTCGGCGTCGCGCGCGCCGCGGTTGGCGACGCCAGCGATGTCGAGGTGCGCCCAGGGGGTCGAGCCGACGAAGTTGCTCAGCACCTTGGCGGCGGAGATCGAGCCTGCCGGACGCCCGCCGCTCTGCTTTACATCGGCGATGTCGCTATGGATCAGCTTCTCGTACTCGTCGTCCATCGGCATCTGCCAGACGCGCTCGCCCGAGCTGGACGCCGCCTGCTCGACCGCGCGCTCGAACTCCTCATCGTTGCTGAAGACGCCAGCGCGCACGCTGCCCAGCGCGACGCTCATAGCGCCCGTCAGCGTGGCGGCGTCAATCAGCGGCGCGCAGCCCTGCTTGACGGCATAGCTGAGCGCGTCGGCCAGCGCGAGCCGTCCCTCGGCGTCGGTGTTATTGATCTCGATGGTCTTGCCGTTGGCGGCGCGCAAGATGTCGCCGGGGCGATAGGCCGAGCCGCTAGGCATGTTCTCGGTCGCCGGGACGAGGCCCACGACATTGATGGCGGGCTTGAGCAGCGCGATCGCGCGCATCGCGCCGATCACCGCCGCGCCGCCGCACATATCGAACTTCATGCCCAGCATGCCCTCATTCGTCTTGAGCGAGAGGCCGCCAGAGTCGAAGGTGATGCCCTTGCCGACCAGCGCCAGCGCTGGAGCCTGCGCTGGGCCGCCGTTATAGCGCAGCGCGATGAAGCGCGGCTCCTCTGCGCTGCCCTGGTTGACGCCCAGCAGCGCGCCCATCCCCTGCTCGCGCATCCAGTCTTTGCCGTGGATCTCGCAGGCCAGCCCGACCTCAGCGGCCATCGCGCGGGCGCGCTCGCCCAGCTCAGTTGGCGTCATCACGTTGGGTGGCTCGTTGCCCAGGTCGCGCGCGAAGTTGGTGGACTCGGCCAGAATCTGGCCGCGCCGCACCGCCTGGCGCAGCGCTGGCTCGCGGCCACGCCCCAGGATGGTGATGGAGGCGATGGCGCGCGGTGGCTTCTCTCCCCGTGCGGCCTTGTAGCGTGCGAACGCATAGAGGCCGATCAGCGCGCCCTCGGTGGCGGCGCGCGCGGCGGAAGCCAGATTCACGCCCGACTCAGCCCAGGCCAGCGCCAGCCCCACATCACGCGCGCCCGCGTCGCGCAGGGCGCGGCAGGCCAGCGAGGCCGAGCGCCGCACGCGATCCACACTGAACTTGCCGCGCGCGCCCAGGCCGATGATGGCGACGCGAGTTGGCTCGATCTTGCCGAGCGTGTGCAGCAGCGTCACTTCGTCCGCCGCGCCCGTCACTTCGCCGTTGGCCAGCAACTCGGCGATCACGCCCGCCAGCGCTTCATCCAGCGCGGCCGCTGGCCCCTGGAGGGTTTTCTCGTCGGCGAAGACGCCCACCGCCAGCGCATCGCCCTCGAACTGTTGCACATCGCGTGTGCTGACATGCGTCTCAATGGATTGCATCACGTCTCGCTTTTGTCCTCCCACACCGCCGCCCTGGTGTGTCGCCAGA
>JAICVT010000098.1 GCA_025935235.1 Ktedonobacterales bacterium
AATCTGGAGACCGGCGACTATCAGGAGTTGCGCCAGCGCTATGAGGATCGCGCGCTGGCCGCCCTCAAGACACGCTACCAGCGCGAGCAGGAGCTGGATGCGCTGATCGAGCGGCGCCTCGATGCCCTGCGCCAGCCTGAAGCGAGCGCCGCCCGCCCGGCTCGCCAGCCGCGCCCGGCAACGACGCCGACCCAGGCGTCAGTTCAGGCGTCAGTTCAGGCGTCAACCCAGCAGACCACTGCTGCGCCAGCCGCGCCCAAACCCGGCCACAGCGGGCGGCCAGCCAATGGCAGCGTGCGCGACCGGCGCGCGCCCCGGCGAAGGGGGTCGTGAGATGCGGATAGCTCTGCGCTCCCTCCGCTCCCTGACGCGTCTCGTGCGGTGCCTCGCGTTCGGCGGCGCGCTGGCGCTGCTGGCGCTGCTGACCATCGGTCTCGCGGGCCTCGGCGCGCCACGCGCACAGGCGGCAGGCCACGCCGATGCGCTGGCTGGCGCTGGCGCGATCACTGGCGTGGTGGTGAATGGCACGCACGGCAACGCCCCGGTGGCCGGGCAGCAGGTGACGCTCCAGATCTCGATTGGCTCCAACGCCCACGATCTGGCCAACGCCACGACCGACGCGCAGGGCCACTTCGCCTTTGGCAACATTGACCTCTCAGGCGTGTCGCTGGGCGGCGTCTATGCCATCTACGCCACCTTCCAGGGCGGTACATTCGCCACGACGGCCATCAACCTGAGCGCCAACCCGACGCAGACGACGACGCTGACGGTCTGGGACGCGACGCAGGATAGCGCCAACCTCTCGGTGAGCATGGTGACGATCCTGGTGCGCGCGCCCGATGTGACGCATGGGCTGGTCGGCATCGGCGAGTTCATCACCATCCACAACAGCGGGACGACCGCGTTCGTGAGCAACCTCTCGACCAACACGAGCGGCGGCGCGATGCCCAGCCTGCTGCGCTTCTCGCTGCCCGCCAACGCGCAGGGCGTCACGACGGGCGTGGGCTTCTTCAACACGACGACTATCCAGATCACCACAGGCTTTGCCGCCGCGACCACCGTGCCGCCGGGGCAATCAGAGTTCGCCTTCGCCTACGATCTGCCCTACACCGGAACGACGCTGAGCGTGCCGTACAAGGCGGAATATCCGACGGCGCAGGTGGTGGCGCTCGTTCCGCCCAGCATGCGCGGCGTGGTGGATGGTACCATCGTGTCGCAGGGCGATGTGACGGCCTTTGGCGCACGCTATCAGGTCTTCGCCGCCGACAACGTGGCCAACGGCAGCCAGGTCAGCTTCACGGTCGCTGGGCTGCCGACGCCTGGCGAGCCGCAGGATCTCGATACAGCGCATCTGCTCTGGCTGGGCGGCGCGCTCGTCCTGCTGCTGGCGCTGCTGCTGGCGCTCTATCTCTGGCGCGGCGCGCTGGCGGCCACGCTGGGGCTAATCCCCGCCGCGCCGTCTGGCGCCAGGCGCGGCCAGCCCGCCGCCACGACATCCGCCGCCAGCGCCGAGCAGGATGCCCTGCTGCGCGAGCTGCTGGCGCTGGAGCGGCGCAAGGCCAGCGGCGCCATCTCGGTCGAGCAGTTCAAGCGCGAGGACGCAAACCTGCGTGAGCGCCTGCGCGCGCTGCTGGCTGACGACGCGCCCGCGGCCAATCCGACGGTCGCCAGCCAGCCTGC
Organism: Ktedonobacterales bacterium; assembly: GCA_025935235.1. Taxonomy (GTDB): domain Bacteria; phylum Chloroflexota; class Ktedonobacteria; order Ktedonobacterales; family JADMIN01; genus JAKAIY01. Next base: position 1,681 of record JAICVT010000098.1, read on the forward strand.
TGCGGCGACCGACCGGGCCGATGACGAGACCGCGCGCGTGACGAGCGGAGGACAGCGATGAACGCGCAGCTCATCCAGCCCGCCGCGCAAGCCAGCGCGCAGGCGTCCATCGCCACAGAGCGCGCGCCAGCGCTCCAGTTGGAGCGGCTGGTGAAGTCGTTCGACGCGCGTCCCGTGCTGCGTGGGCTGAGCTATGCGCTGCCCGCCGGGCGCACGCTGGTGATCTTCGGGCCGAATGGCGCGGGCAAGACGACCCTGCTGCGCACGCTGGCCACGCTGGCGCGCCCGACCGCCGGCTGCGCGCTGGTGGCCGGGCTGGATGTCGTCGCCGATGCGGGCGACGTGCGGCGGATCGTCGGCTATGTGGGGCATCAGCCGCACGCCTATGAGGAGCTGACGGCGCGCGAGAATCTGCTGTTCTTCGCGCGCATGTATGGCCTGCGCGACGGCGCCGAGCGGGCCGACAAGCTGCTGGAGCGTGTAGGGCTGCGGGCGCGCGCCAACGACCGCGTGCGCGCCTTCTCGCGTGGGCAGGCGCAGCGGCTGGCGCTGGCGCGCGGCATCGTGCATGATCCGGCTGTGCTGCTGCTTGACGAGCCAGATACCGGACTCGACCAGCAGGCGCTGGCCCTGCTGGAGCGGCTGGTGGCTGAGCGGCGCGAGCGCGGGCTGGCCACCGCGCTGACCACGCATCATCTGGAGCGCGGGTTGCGGCTGGCCGATGACGCGCTGACGCTGGTGCGCGGGCGCATCGCCTACGCTGGCCCCACCGCTGCGCTGGATGTCGCCGCCATCGAGCGGCTCTACGCTGGCGAGCCGCTGTCGTCGCGATCTCCGGTGGCGGATGGAGGCGCGCCATGAGCATGCGATCGGACGGCGCGCGCCTCGCCTGGGAGCAATTCTGGGCGATCATCTGGAAAGACCTGCGCTCGGAGCTGCGCACGCGGCAGGCGTGGATGAGCATGGGCCTCTTCGCGCTGCTGGCGCTGGTGGTCTTCAACTTCGCCTTCGATTTGCGCGTCGAGGATCTGGCGACGGTCGGGCCGGGCGCGCTGTGGATCGCGTTCATCTTCGCCAGCATCCTGGGGCTGGCGCGCAACATCAGCGCCGAGCAGGACCGCGGCCCGATGGATCGCCTGCTGGTGACGCCAGTGGACCGCGCGGTGGTCTATCTGGCGAAGGTGGTCGGCAATGTGATCGTCATCTCGGTGATCGAGGTGGTCGCGCTGCCAATCTTCGCCATGCTCTACAATCTGCCCATCATCCAGCCCGCCATCGCGCCGATTCTGCTGCTCGGCACGCTGGGGGTCGCGGCGGTCGGCACGCAGTTCGCGGCGCTGGCGGCCAACACGCGCGCCCGCGAGCTGCTGACCCCGCTGCTGATCTTTCCGCTGATCGTGCCGGTCGTCATCGGCGCGGTCCGCGCGACGGAGGCGCTGCTGACGCCGATCCACGGCGATGCGCCGTGGCTGGGGCTGCTGGTAGCCTTCGATGTCATCTTTCTGAGCGCTTCGGCGATCACGTTCCAGTTCGTGGTCGAAGAATAGGCGGAACAACCATGCAATCAGTTCTCCAGGGTTCGGCTAAGGGGAAGCTGGACGACCTCACGCGCCGCGTGCCGGTCGTCGGCGCCGCGCTGGGTTGGCTGGGCCGCTACGGCGAGCTGGCGCTGCTGGCGCTGACCACCGTCGGCATGCTGCTCACGATCTGGGCGGCGTTCATCTATGCCCCCACCGAGGCCGTTGAGGGGCCAGTGCAGCGCATCTTCTACGTGCATGTGCCGCTGGCCTGGATCTCGTACCTGGCGTTCTTCTTCGTGCTGCTTGGCAGCGTCATCTATCTGTGGCGGCGCGATGAGCGCTGGGACACCTTTGCCCGCGTCAACGCCGAGATTGGCACGGTCTTCACCACGCTGGTGCTGATCTCTGGCTCGCTGTGGGGACGCGCCTTCTGGGGCGCGTGGTGGGTCTGGGATGAGCGGCTGACCACCTCGCTGCTGATGTGGTTCATCTACGTCGGCTATCTGGCCCTGCGCGCCTACACCGGGCGCACGGCGCAGGGCGCGCGCGCGGCGGCGGTTGTCGGCATCCTGGGCTTCATCGTCACGCCAATCAACTACATGTCGGTCAAGTGGTGGCGCACGCTGCACCCCGATCAGGTCTTGCCGCTGGGTGGCACGCCGCAGCTCCCGGCCGCGATGATCATCGCGCTGATGATCTCGCTGGCGGCTTTCACGCTGCTCTACGCGCTGCTGACCATTGAGGTCTACAAGCTGGAGCGCGCGACCGGCGAGGCCGAGCGACTGCGCGTCGAGGCGGAGTTGAGCGGGCAGGACTGAGCAGCCGCCCGCAGGAGGATAGATCGCAGATGGGTACGACATTCTTGATCATCACCTATGCCGTCGTCTGGCTGGGGCTGATGGCATATCTCGGCTGGATCGCGCTGCGCATGCGCGGCGTGCGCGCGGATGTGGAGTCGGCGCGCGAGTTGCTGCGCGAGCGGCAGGGCGAGCGCTCGCAAGAGTAGCCAGAGGAGCCAGCGCAGCGCGACTGGCGAAACCGGGCCTGGGGCCGGGGCTGGAACCAGGCTATCGCGGGCGGGCGCGCCTCTCGTCAGGGCTTGCTCGTCATGGTAAGATAGAAGACGCTTTGGGCTGCCATGCCTGCCTCCAGGCGGGCCTGACAACAGCGATTCAGGAGCTGGCGAATGCTGGAAAACTATCAGGTCGTCTACACACACCCCGGCGGCGCGGTGGCCACGTTCACTCGCCAGGATGGCGAGCTGGACTCCCTGGCCAAAGGCCTCGACGCCGAGCAGTTCTGGGTGTTCAAGAACGTCAAGAATCTGCTGGCGCGCAACGAGTCGGGCGATCTGCAAGAGTCGACCCGCCTGATGAGCGGCATCGGCTTTACGGCTAAGGTGCGCGAAATCACCGCGCCAGTCGCCACCGCCGTCGCCGCGCGCGAGCCAGCCGCCGTCGCCGCCGCTCCCGCCGCCGAGGCGCACGCGCCGGGCATCCACCTGCCGGGGCCGAGCTACTGGCCGCTCTTCCTGGCCATCTCGGTCGGCATCGCCTTCTGCGGCGTCTTCTTCTGGACCAGCACGCTGGTCATCACGGGCATCGGGCTGGTGCTGGCGCTCTGCTCTGGCATCGCCTGGGGTCTGGAGACGCCGTGAGACGGCCCACGGCATGCTGACCACACGCGAACGGATCGCTCGATCCGACTCGATCCGATAGATAGCAACGACGGGAAAGAGAAGTTCACCCCATGAGCACGGTCATCTCTCAGGAGACGGTAGCCGAGCATGAGCACGAGCCGCAAGGTCGTAGCTTTGGCTGGTACGGCATGGTCTTCTTCCTGGCGTCGGAGGCCGTCTTCTTCGCCAACCTGATCGCCTCGTATCTCTACCTGCGCGTGCGCGCGGGCGCGTGGCCGCCCACCGCCGAGCATGTGACGCGCCCAGAGCCAACGCTGGTGCTGATCAACACGATCATCCTGCTCGCCAGCAGCTTCCCGATGCACTTCGCCGCTCGCTCCATCACCAAGGGCGACAAGCGCGGCCTGACGCTCGGCCTGGGGGCAACCGCGCTGCTCGGCGCGATCTTCCTTGGCATCCAGGCGTATGAGTACATCCACAACGCCTTCGGGCCGTCCACGGGCGTCTTCGGCTCGACCTTCTACGCCCTGACGGGCTTTCATGGCGCGCACGTCACCTTCGGCGTGCTCTTCCTGCTGATCTGCTTCGCGCGCTCGGTGCGTGGCGACTTCAGTAAACAGAAGCACTTCGCCGTCAACGCGGTGGAGATGTACTGGCACTTCGTTGACGCCGTGTGGATCGTGCTCTTCCTGCTCGTCTACATCCTCTAATTCACCTCGTCGGGCCTCGCTGGCCGATGATAACGATGACCGGAGCAGCCCAAACGCCTCCTCAGCCGCCTCAGCGGCCCAGAGGAGGCGTTGCGTTGGTGATGATGGGGCAACCAGGGAAGGGAGGAGACAGCACGATGGCGGATGACTCGCTGCTGCTGCCGCTGGTCGCGGCGGCGCTGGCGCGCTACGGCCTCAGTTATCAGGTACTCGCGTGCGCGCCGGAGCTGGCCGACACCGCCGCCTTCTGCGAGCACTATCATGTCGCGCTCGATCAGGCGGCCAACACGATCCTGGTCGCCTCGCGCAAGGTGGAACCGACCCACTACGCCCTCTGCGTGGCGCTGGCCACGACCCGCCTGGATGTGAACCAGAAGGTCTGCGAGCTGCTGGACGTGCGCAAAGCATCGTTCGCCGACGCCGAGACCACGCTGAGCCGCACTGGCATGCTGATTGGCGGCGTTACCGCCGTCGGCATCGAGGAGACGCCGATCTACGTTGACGGCGCGGTGATGGAGCGGCCAGAGGTGGTGATGGGTGGTGGCAACCGCTCCAGCAAGCTGCTGCTGGCCCCACGCGAGCTGCTGAAGCTGCCCAATGTGACGGTCGTCGAGCGGCTGGCCAAGCCGCGCGAGTGAGCCTCCAGTGTTGATCGGGCAATCGCGTGGCGCCGTGGGGACACGGGCGGCTGAAGCCGCGGGCTAGATGGCGTTCCGCCGCCAAGCCCGCCTGCGCGGGCTAGGAATCGGTGGATCGTCTCCGAGCCTGCGGAGGCGGGCTTGGCGGCCCGCAGGCCACTTAGCCTGCGGGTTTACCCGCCCGTACCCTCCCTGCCATGCCTATCTATCGGTCACGTCGCTTTGACACCCGCGCAGGCCCCATGCTACGCTTGCCAGCGTCCCTGGCTCGCTTGTGTGCGGTTTGACCCCGCCCCGCGACGAGATACCCCTGAAGGATAGCCACATGACAGCGATCTGCATCGCCAACAACAAAGGCGGCGTCGGCAAGACGACCACCGCCGTCAACCTCGCGGCGGGGCTGGCGCGACTCAACTACAAGGTGCTGGTGGTAGACATTGATGGCCAGGCCAACGCCACCTACGCGCTGACCGGGCGCGTGCATCCCGCGCCGTCGATCTATGACGTGCTGGTGGGTACTCGCAAGCTGGAGACGATCCTCTGGCAGACCAACGAGGAGAATGTCTGGCTGGCGCCCGGCGATGGCCGACTGCAGAATGTGGATGTGGAGCTGGCGGCGCGGCCCGGACGCGAGTGGCGGCTGGCGCGGGCGCTCTCCGGCCTGGAATATCACTACATCATCATTGACACACCGCCCTCGCTGGGCGTGCTGACGCAGAACGCGCTGGCCGCCGCGAACAAGGTGGTGGTGCCGATCTCGCTGACTGAGTTCAGCCTGATCGGCATAGACAAGCTCGACGCCATCATCGAGGACCTGCGCGACCAGCTCGATCTGGACGATCTGGAGATCGCGGGCGTGGTGGCGACCTTCTACGAGGATACGACCACCGCGCGCGAGACGTGGGGCATCCTCGAAAAGAAATATGAAGATCGCCTGCTCGAAACGCGCATCCCAAAGAACCTGGACCTGGAGAAGGCGCACCGCGAGCACGAGAGCGTGCTTAGCTTCGCGCCCAACAGCTCCAGCGGCCTGGCGTATATGGAACTCGCACGGGAGGTAAAGCGCCGTGTCCCAGCGCACTCGCGCCCGTACAACCGGCGCAGCGGCCAGGCCTACTAAGCGCGCCGACCGCTCCGATCCCGCCGAGACGTCCGCCGCTGAAGCGCCAGCCAGCGACACTCCTCCCGCGTTGGCGCCCGCGCTGGCGCTGCAGCCCGATGCGCTGGCGCGTGCGCTGCGGGCTGTGGCGAGCGAGCTGGAGCGTGACCCCGCGTTGGCCGAGCGCGTCGCCCAGGCCATCAACGCGCCGGACTTGCCGCCCGCGACGCCAGCCAGCCAGTCAGCCGAGCCAGCATCGGAGCCAGCCGAGCCAGCGCCGCCCGCTGTTGGCCGCAACTTCCATCCCAGCATCGTCACGGGCGTCGCCGACGCGCTCGGCCCCGGTGTGCCCGATCCCTTCGCGCTGCGCGAGCGGCTGGGTGAGCCTGGGCTACGTGAGGCGCTGGCGTCGCTGCGGCTCGGCTCGCTGCGCGCCATCCTGCGCGAGCATCACCTGGACCCATCGGGCAGCCTGAGCAAGCTCAACGACGCCGAGAAGCTGCGCGGGCACATCCTGAAGGCGACGCGCAAGGCTGGGAAGGCGTAGCGCTCGGTCGCGCATGGGCGAACGGTCAGGGGATCGTGTGGCTGGCTCCATCGTCCGCTTCGGCTGGCGGCGTCTCCCGCTCCACCCGGCGCAGCAGCAGCTGGCTGACCCGCCGCCCATCCATCGCGACGACTTCGACCTCCCAGTCGCCGCCGACCTGGATGTGGTCGCCTACTTGTGGAACCCGCCCGAGGCGCAGCATCACCAGACCAGCCAGCGTGTTGTACTGGCCGCGCTCGATTGGCGGGATCGCTGGCAGGCCGACGACCTCGCGCACATGCTCATACGACTCCGTGCCAGACACCAGCCAACGGCCATCCGCCTGCTGGACGATTGGCGTCTCCTCGTCGAGATCGTATTCGTCGTGGATCTCGCCTACCAACTCCTCCAGCACATCCTCCAGCGTCAGCAGCCCTTCCACCTGGCCAAATTCACCCACCACCAGCGCGAGATGCGTTCCCTCGCGCCGGAATGTGGCGAGCGTGTCGCGGAGGTGGCTGTTCTCCAGCACGAAGGTGGCTGGCCGCGCCACTGCCGCAAGCGAGCTGGCGCTGGCCCCGTCCGCTTCAGACGCATGCGCATCGAGGCAGAGGCGTAAGAGATCCTTCGCGTGCGCCACGCCGATGATCTGGTCGAGCGTGCCGCGATAGACGGGCAGACGGGTCGCGCCGGAGGAGAGGCAGAGGCGCGCGGCCTTCTCCAGGGACGTGTGCTCCTCGATCGCCACGATGTCGCCACGCGGCGTCATCACGTCTCGTGCGCGCTTATCGTCGAAGTCGAAGACGTGTCGCAGCAACACCTCCTCGCCGGGGTCCAGCGCCCCCGCCTCGCCGCTCTGGGCCACCAGCAGCTCCAGTTCCTCGGCTGAATGGATCTCACCTTGTTCGCCGGTGGGCGAGAGGCCGAGCAGTCGCACGACGGCGTTCCCGGCGCCGTTCATCAGCACGATGAATGGGCGAAAGACACGCGCAAAGACCAGCAGCGGCGCGGCCACGAAGAGCGAGACTTGCTCGGTGCGCTGCAAGGCGACAGACTTGGGTACCAACTCACCGAGCACAATGTGGAAGCTGGTGATGATCGCGAAGCTGAGCGCGATGGCGACGGCATCGGCAACATCGGTGGCGAGAGTCGTCGCGCCGATCAAGCCGAAGAGCGGCTCGAACAGGTGGGCGAGCGAGGGTTCGCCCACCCAGCCGAGCGCGAGGCTGGCCAGCGTGATACCCAGTTGCGTCGCCGCGATGAAGTTGTCCAGATGCGCTGTCTGTTGTTGCAGGATGCGCGCAACGGTATTGCCTTCGATGACGAGCTGCTCGACGCGCGTGGCCCGCACCTTGACCAGGGCGAATTCGGCGGCCACAAAGAAGGCGTTGGCGGCCACCAGCGCACAGACCGCCAGCAGGCCGAGCCAGGGGGGAAAGTTCATATCACCTCCTCACGCAGGAACGCGCATCAACAGGTGGTCAGCGCACAGCTTGCGCGCTACGAGTGAACGTCGTTCTGAACAGCGTTCGCGCCAGCCGCAGACCGCCGCGGATAGATGATATGCTGCGAGACAGCCGCATCCAGGGTCAAGAGCGCTTTTCCGCGCGGCGGCGCCAGCGATCCCGATGGCTCCGTAGGCTCCATCGCCTCCACAGGCTCCATAGGCTCCATTGGTGTTCTGGGCTTTGACAGCTCGGCGGGGCGACAGGTATAATCGTTGGGTACGTCTGGCGGAAAGGGTCTGAAGGGATACCATGAAGCGAACATGGCAGCCGAAGCGCATTCCCCGCAAGCGCGAGCACGGCTTTAGGAAGCGGATGAGCACGCATGACGGGCGCCGTGTGCTGAAGGCGCGCCGTCTCAAGGGCCGCTGGCGTCTGACCGTCGTCTAGACGGCGTGACGCGCAACTGGTCGCGCGGAATGCGTCTCGCAGCGCCTGGTGGCTGGGCGATCACGCCCCCGCCGCGCACGAGGCGCATTTTGTGTGCCCGCCACTCCGCGGGGGAAGCGACGTTTCCGTTCTCCCAGAGGGAGAGGGGCAGGGGTAAGGGCTGACGCGGTGGAACACGATGCGCCGGTCGAGCGTACTACAGGGCGTGAGAGGTTTCGCAGGGACTCGCGCCTCCGCTCGTCGCAGGATTTCCAGCGGGTGCGACGCAAGGGCAGACGGCAGCAGGGTCGGCGGCTCACGTTGAGCTATGTGCGCCGCCAGCCGCCTGCGCCACCAGCCGCGAGTACTGAGGCCGCGCCGCTCGTCTCGCGCATTGGCTTTTCGGTCAGCAAGCGCGTCGGCAATGCCGTTACACGCAACCGCGTCAAGCGGCGGCTGCGCGAAGCCGTTCGGCGGCGCCTGTGGAAGACGCAGCCTGGGTGGGATATGATAGTGGTAGCGCGCCCAGAGGCCGCCAGCGCCGACTATGCCACGCTCGCGGGCGAGCTGCATGACCTGCTCACACAGGCGCGATTGTTGCGGTAACGAGAGCGGGCAGGGCGGGCGCAGAGTGTGCGGACGCCAGCGCGCGCCAGCGGATTCCGGGATTCCAGAGCATACGACAGGATACAACGCGGTCGCCATGAAATACATTGGAATGGGCCTGATCCGGCTCTATCAACTGACGCTCTCGCAGATTTTTCCCTCGAGCTGCCGCTTCGAGCCGTCGTGCTCGCAATATGGCTACCAGGCCATCGAAAAGTATGGGCTGTGGCGCGGCGGCGTGATGGCGGTCAAGCGCATTGGCCGCTGCCATCCGTTCTATCACGGCAACCTGTACGACCCGGTACCATAAAACGACGCGGATGCGGGCGTGGCCGCGAGCCGAGCTGAGCGAGCATGAGCCGAGCGCATGTCATCAGAGCAATTATCCATCGAGCCTGGGCGCAGTCGAGCGCGTGGGCGCCCCGATGCCCGCTGAGCGGCGCGGCGACGGGAGGTTCGGGCGTCACTGCCGCCAGGGAGGACAGTCAGCGTGGGTAGCGAATTCTCAGGGATTCTGAGCTTCTTCGGATCCCTCTTCTCGCCAATACATACCCTCTTCGACTGGGTATTCTACCTACCCGTCTTCAATATCCTGATCGTCATCTTCCACCTGGTCAACAATTTCGCGCTGGCGATTGTGCTGCTGACGCTGCTCATCCGCTTCGCGCTCTACCCGCTGACACGCAAGCAGTTGGCTTCCACGCGCAAGATGCAGGAGCTGGCGCCGCGGCTGAAGCAGCTTCAGGCGCAACATCGCGGCGACCCGCAGGCGGCGATGGCGGCTCAGCGCGAACTCTACAAAGAGCACGGCGTCAGCATGTATGGCGGCTGTCTGCCGCTGTTGATCCAGATGCCTTTCCTCTACGCGCTGTTCTATGCCTGCGAGGCGCTGCTGCCCTCGGCGCACACCGCGAAGGAGATCGCCGCCGCGCTGCATACGGTCAACGGCCAGATCTATCCGTTCCTGCCGCAGCTGTCGTCGCTGCCGCCCACACAATTCTTCTGGACCAACCTGGCGGCGCCCGACCAGCTCTACATCCTGCCGATCATCGCGGGCATCCTGACGTTCATCCAGATGCGCATGGCGGTTCCGGTGCAGCGGCCCGGCGCGCCGAAAGACGCGACGACCTCGACGACCAAGAACATGCAGTACATCATGCCGCTGTTCACCATCTTCATCGGCACGCGCTTCCCGGCGGGTCTGGCGCTCTACTGGTGCGTCTCGACGGGCTTCTCGGCGGTGCAGCAGTACCTGCTGAGTGGCTGGGGATCGTTCTGGGTGGGCGTGCCGGGGATGGAGCATCTGGTGCCCGCGCCGAAAGATGTGGCCGCGGCGCCCGCCATCGCCGCCTCGCGGGGCGCGGGGCGCGGCGCCATCGCCGCGCCGACCCAGCCTGAGAAGCCCGTCGGCTTCCTGGCCTCCATGCGCGAGACATTCCAGACGTTGCGCGAGCAGGTCAACACCCAGGCGACAGCGCAGGCGCTCACCGCGCAGGAGAAGCGAGCCAGCAACGGCGCGAGCAACGGCGCGAACGGCGCGCGCGTGGTGGAGGCGGACGCTGGCTCTGGCGCGGTGGATGAGGAGGAGCGCCAGCCTCGGCCATCACAACCCAACCAGCAGCCCAACCGACGCCCGCGCGCCTCGAAGTCGGGCAAGTCGGGCGCGATGCTCGTGCGGCCCAGCGCTCAGGGGAGCGCGGCGGACCTGGAGGCCGCGGCGAAAGTTGACAGGCCCGAAGAGCGTCTCAAGCGCGACGCGCAGGAGCCGATCAATGGTATGATGGCCGATACCAGCGCATCGGGCGGGCAGCGCCGCGCAAATGGCGCAAATGGCGCAAATGGCGCGAGCAACGGGCGCAGCGGCAATACCTCCGGCGCGAACTCCGGCAACCAGCGCAGAAATCAGCAGTCGCGCGGACGCAACCGTAAAGGCAGGTGAGCAGCGTGGAGAGCGTAGAAGCCTCCGGCAAGACCATCGAAGA
>JAICVT010000117.1 GCA_025935235.1 Ktedonobacterales bacterium
CCGCTTGCGCTTGTCAACGCGCCGCCGCAACCGTTGGCGGCGTTGTCCAATAGGCGCCGGCTGGCCCGATCTCCAGGCTCCCGGCACGCCGAGCGCCTGGGCCTGCGCCTGCCAGAAGACGCGATTAGCTCCTGTGTTTGGGGCGGGAAGCCATCGTGCGTATAGACGAGCTGGCAGCCGGTCGCCTCGAAATCCCGCATGCTGCCAGCCGCTAATCATCCCGCTTGACCAGCGGGCGGTAGCGCGGCTCCCACATCAGCGCGTCCACTCGTTGCTCCAGCGTGGGCGCATCGAATGGCTCCGCGACGCCAGCGCGTTGGGCCTCGGTCGCGATGGCCAGCGCGACGCTGCGTGACACGGCGCGGACGTTCTCGATATGCGGATAGAGCGACGCGCCAGGATCGCTGCGACTGGGAGCCAGCACGCTCAGGGCGCGCGCCGCCGCAAGAAACATCCCATCAGTCACGCGCCGCGCGCCAGACGCCAGAACGCCCAGCCCCACGCCGGGGAAGATGAACATGTTGTTGCACTGGCCGATGTGGCGCCTGCGCCCATCGGTGGCCACATCAGCGAACGGGCTGCCCGTGGCGACCAGCGCGCGTCCGCCTGTCCAGCGCAACAGATCCTCCGGCGTCGCCTCGCTTTTCTCTGTGGGATTGGAGAGCGGAAAGATCACGGGGCGCTCCACATAGCGCGCCATCTCGCCGACGATCTCTTCGCTAAACGCACCCGGGCGAGCAGCCGTTCCGATCAGCATCGTCGGGCGCGTGTGGCGGACCACCTCCAGCAGATCGAGCGATTGGCCTGGCTGGGAGCCATTCACGGTGGACCAGGGCCGCTGCGCAAACCGAGCCTTCTCGGCATCGAGGTCTGTCCGGCCAGTGTGGACAAGGCCGTGGCTATCCAGCAGCCAGATGTTTCCGCGCGCTTGCTCGATGCTCGCGCCGTCCTCTTCCATCGCCATCACCAGCAGGTCCGCGATGCCTGTAGCGGCTGACCCCGCGCCCAGAATCACCACTCGTTGCTGGCGCAGCGGCGCGCCTGTGATCTCGCAGGCGGCGAGCAGGCCAGCCAACGTGACCGCTGCGGTGCCTTGAATGTCGTCGTTGAACGTGCAGAGGTCGTCGCGATAGCGGTCGAGCAAACGCCGGGCGTTGCCACGCGCGAAGTCTTCCCATTGCAGCGCTGCCCGTGGACACACACGCCGCACAGCCGCCACGAAGGCGTCGATGAAATCGTCGTAGTCCTGCCCGCGCACACGCGGATGTCGCCACCCCAGGTAGAGCGGGTCGGCGAGCAGTTGCGGATTGTCTGTGCCAGTGTCCAGGGCGATTGGGAGCGTCATGCTGGGCGAGATGCCAGCGCAGAGCGTATAGAGCGCCAGTTTGCCAATCGGGATGAGCATGCCGCCGACTCCCAGGTCGCCCAGCCCCAGGATGCGCTCGCCGTCTGTCACGACGATGACGCGCGGCTCAGGAACCGGCGCCGCGCGCAGAATATCCGCAATCTCGTCACGCTGCTCAAAGCCAATGTAGAGGCCATGGGGCCGCCGGTAGATATGGCTGAAGTTCTGGCAGGCAAGCCCCACCACGGGCGTGTAGATGATGGGACTCATCTCGGCGATATGCTCTTGCAGCAGGCGGTAGAACAACACTTCATTGCGGTCTTGCAGAGATGCGAGATAGATGTAGCGCTCCAGGTCAGTCGTCTTGGCGCGAAAACTGTCATAGGTGCGGGCAAGTTGTTGCTCGATCGTCGTGATGGCGGGCGGCAGCAGACCGTGTAAGTGAAACGTGGCGCGCTCATCTTCGGAAAATGCGCTGCCTTTGTTGAGGCGCGGGGCGCCGAGCAGGGCCGCGCCAGTCAATGCGGTTTCAACAGGCTGTGTGTTGATCGTGAGATCGGCGAGCAGCCGGTCGGGGTCGGTCGGGGTGGTCATGGTAGCTCTTGCCTCCGCTCGGGGTGGTCCGCTCCTCTATAGTGCTAGTATGCATGCGCTATCAGTGTACTCCTCAGCGCTCACAACGCGGTCACACCGGCGCGATGTGACGAAGCGCCAGGCGGCGGCGCGTGAAAGCTGGCTGGCGACCTGGTCACCCGCAAACGGGAATGCCTCTTCGCGCGCTGTGATCGGCGTCTCCCCCTCTGCTCATCAGAAGTACCTACCGCCCAGTCTATCGCGAGGTGGCTGTGCGCCTCACATTCACGGTGGCGCCGCTTCGCTGCTTTTTGGGCTAGCCCGCGCCTGATGCCTGCCCCGCTCAAGCTCAAGGATAGGAAAGCTGGTATATGCGTTTTGCCCAAGTCAGAGGGGTATGGTAGCATGGCGACGCCACCACCGGGATGTTGGCGGCCGAGTGTACCCATGAGTTCCGATGTGAGCGTTACCGCCGTTTCCTGAGTCCGTTCCACTTGACAGACGCTCTGATGACACAAGCCCATGAACACTGATCGCGCCCAGAGCCACGCTGCCAACGGAACAGGACCCGGCGAGGGGGGCCGGAGTATGGACCTGACCGTCGTGCCTGCGGCTACCGAGTACGACTCCGCCAGCGACCCTGCCGAGCTTCCCACCGAGACGGCGAAGGGGCGGCGGATGGCCAAAGCGGAATCAGCGCAATCAGTGCAATCATTGCAGCAGGCATGGTCGTTCGAGCGGATCTACGACGAGTTCAAGACGCCGATCTACAACTACATCTATCATCTGGTCGGCAGTCGCGAGCAAGCGGACGACCTCACGCAGGATACCTTCCTCAAGGCGTTCCGGGCATTGCCCCGCATGGACGCCAACTTGAAGCTCTCCGCGTGGCTCTACCGTATCGCGACGAACACATCGTATGACGCGCTGCGTCGTCGCAAGCTCATCGCCTGGATGCCCTGGCAAGACCTGGACCATGAGCCAGCCGATGTCGAGAGCGCCGACCCACAGGAGACCATCGGCACATCTGAGTTGGTGCACGCGGCCCTGCGCCGCATGCCGCGCCACTATCGGGCGGCCCTCCTGCTCTACACGCAGGAAGGCTTCTCGTATGCCGAGATCGCCTCGACACTCAACATCGCGGAGAGCGGTGTCAAGATGTACCTCTCCCGCGCGCGACATTCGTTCCGCGAGCAATACAACTCGCTGGAACAAGCAGGAGGCGGCAAGAAATGACATGCGAGTGGGCCGAGGGTTATCTCAGCGCCTATCTCGATGATGCCCTCGACCCGCAGCTCCGTAAGGATGTGGGCGCGCACATCGAGACGTGCGCGCACTGTCAGGCGCTCGCCGAAGAGTACCGCCGCAACGATCAGCTGCTTGCCACACTGGCGCCCATCGCGCCCTCTGACCACCTGCGCCAGCGCATCTTTGAGTCGCCCGACTTCGCCGCGCTCGTTCAGCGGGTGGAGCGTGAGTCAGCGGACGCGCCCCCTGGGCGCGCGACATCGCGCCGCGCGCCGCTCTATGTGCGTGCGCTGGTTCCCGTGGCGGCGCTGCTGACTCTCACCCTTGGCGCGGCCCTGCTGTTCCGGCAGGGTCTTTTGCCATTCGGCGCGACGTCCGCTTCCCAGCCCCAGACGACCACCATCGGCGGACCTGGCTCGTTCGATCTGCCGCTCTCGGCTGGCCCGCGACTGGTCTTTCTGAATGGCGGCGCGCTGTGGAGCGTGGCGGAATATGCCCCCAACAGCCAGACCAACGCGCCGGGAACGCCGCAGCGCCTGACCGGTGCCAGCGCGCATGTCATCGCATGGAGTGTTTCGCCGCTGGGCGCGGCCAATCACAATGCGGGCGCGCGCATCGCCTATGTGGATGGGCTGACGGGCGCGCTGCACATTGTGCATAGCGATGGCCAGGCCGATACGATCGTCGGCTCCCTCTCGCCCACGCAGTCGCCGAGTGCTGGTCAGTGGTCCAGCTCGGTGGGGCAGGCCGCGCTGACCAGCCTCACCTGGTCGCCCGATGGCTCGCAGTTGGCCTATGTCGCCGTTACCGCTAATGGCGCCACGCAGGCGCGCATCTACTCGCTGAGCAGCGGTTCCACTCTCTCGGCGGGCGCGTCGTTCGATGCGCCCATCATCCAGCTCGCCTGGAGCGGTGATGGCCACGCGCTGGCCTTCACCACGCTCAGCGACGGTGTGACGCAGGTGATCGTCTGGCGCGCGGGCCAGGCAGTGGCGACGATGCCCGCCGACGCCAACATCACCCAGGCGACGGTCGCGCAGTTCGGCTGGAGCGGCTCGACGCTCAGCTGGACCACCACCCACGCGGGCGCTATCGTCGGCCTCTATGTATTGCCCGGCCATAGCTCGTCGGCCAACCAGCTCACCGCGACCGGAGCGCGCTACAGCGTGGCGGGGTTTACCTCCGCGCACGGCGGCGCCTGGCTGCTGGCGAGCGATGGCGCGCTGAGTGAGGCGCGGCTGGCAGGCGGCGGCGTCAACTGGGTGGCGAACACCGGCTCCACGCCTGACCGCATCGTCTGGTCGCCCAGCGGCGGCGCGGCGGCGCTCACCATCGGCGACCGGCTCGTCATCTGGAGCAGCGGCTCCGGGCTGACGACGCTGGCGCATGGCGTGACGGGTCAGGCGGTCTGGTCGCCCAGCGGCGCGCTGGTCGCCGTGACCGAGGGCCAGAATGTGATGATCTATCGCCTCGGCGATGAGGCCGCCACCCAGGTGGAGCGGCTGTCGAGCGGGGCTAACACGCTGGCGCTGGCCTGGGCTACCGACGAGCGCAACCTCGCCATCCTCGAATCACGCGGCATGCTGCTGGTGACGACCGATGGCATCAGCCAGACGCTGCTCACCTCGCACCAGGCCGCTGGCGCCGCGCTGAGCTGGTCGGTCGCGCGCTAGACCACTCCTCCGAACCCCCTCCCACCCGCAGGGAGGGGGAACCCCGTAGCCAACGGCCCTCACCCCCAGCTCCTCTGAGGGAAGTCTGCGGGCGGCAAGGCGGGTCGTGCGCATGCCAGCGGTCTCGCCAGCGACGCGAAGTCCTGACGCCCCTCTCCCACCTCGGCGGGAGAGGGGCTGGGGTGGGGGCAGCCTCACTAGCCCAACGAGGCGGGTCCCAGCGCGATCGGTCGGCGCAAAATTCTGGTGGGACGCCCCTCGGCGTCGAAGGGCGCGTGGAAGTCGAAGGCGTCGGCAGTGGGGCCGCGCTCGCTGAGCAGTTGGTGGCGCTCGACGGCTTCCTGCCAGGTTGGCAGGTGGTCGTCCGCCACCCACCAGGCGACGTAGTTGGGCCACTCGGGTTCGACAAACCACTCTTTGCGCAGCTTCAGCGCTTCGTTGTGGACGCCGCGCAGGTGATAGGAATAGGCGAAGACCGCTTCCAGGCTCTCCCAGAGTGAAAGCGTCATCATTGCCTCGCGCTCAGGACCCTTGGCGGCGGGCCAGATCACGCCGAGGTCATCTGGCTCAACGCGCATCTGCTGGGGATAGCAGATGAAGCCGGGCGAGGCGGAAGCTTCGGCGAAGGAAGCGGCGATGCGGTCCTCGAAGCCCCTGGTCTGTGGATGGCCGCGCGGTTCCCGCAGCACGCCAAACGTGAAGAATGCGACGCGCGCCATGACTCTCTCGTCTACTCGATGGGAAGCGGCGCCGTGATGAGGCGCGAGGCGCTGGCCTTTCCATCGCCCCGCATATCGTACCACAGCAGCCACGCCAGCCTGCATGATGGCAAGCAGGCGCAAGCGCCATCTACGCCCGTCGCGCCGCCCGCGCCTGCGGTACAATACTGACTGATCTGGAACGCCAGGACGCGCTGGCAGGAGCCGCATCCATGAGGAGCCGGAGGAGCTGGGGGACGCATGATCTGTCCGCACTGTGGCACGGCCAACGCCGCGAACGCGCGCTTTTGCGTCTCGTGTGGTCAGCCGCTGCCCCGCCGCTGCCCCAACTGTGGCGCCCTCAATCCGCCCACGGCGCGCTTCTGCAACCAGTGTGGTTTTCCGCTCGAGGGCCAGCCTGCCCCCACGTTGCCGCCGACGCCAGCCGAGTCGCCCGCTGAGGTGACCGCCGCGAGCGACGAGAGCGCGGCAGGCGCCGGGCTGGACGCGCATGAGCTGGAGGAGACCGAGCAGCGGCGCATCGTGACGGTGCTCTTCGCCGACCTCGCCAACTCCACTGCGCTGGCCGAAGCGCTGGACGCCGAGGAGATGCGCGCCATCCTGGCCGACTTCTTCGCCGCCATGAGCCACGAGATTCACCGGCACGGCGGCAGCGTTGAGAAGTACATCGGCGATGCCATTATGGCCGTCTTCGGGCTGCCCATCGCGCATGAGGATGATCCCATCCGCGCCATCCGCGCCGCCTTCGACATGCAGGCCAGCCTGCGCGAGTTGAACGCCGCGCTGGCCAGCGACGATGGCGGCGCCGATGCCCTCGACGCGGACGGCGCGCGCCCACAACTGGCGCTGCGCATCGGCATCAACACGGGCGAGGTGGCCGCCGCCGCGTCGCCCCGTGAAGGGCAGGATTTCCTCATCACGGGCGATCCAGTCAATGTCGCGGCGCGGCTCCAGCAGCTCGCGGCGCCGGGGAGCATCCTGGTCGGCCCGCGCGCGTATCGCAGCGCGCGCGGTCTGGCGGAATTTAAGCAGGCGCCCGCCGTGCCACTGCGTGGCAAGAGCCGCACCGTGGAGATTTGGGAGGCCGTAGGCCTGCTGGGTGACCGCAAGGCGCCTGCCCCACGCCCGCGCGGGCTGGAGGGCGCGCCGACGCCGTTGGTGGGGCGCGAGACCGAGATGGCGCTGCTCGACGCCGTGGCCCAACGCGCCCTGCGCGAGCGCCAGCCGCATCTCATCACGATCGTCGGCGCGCCGGGGGTCGGCAAGACACGCCTGGCGCACGATTTCACGCAGCGGGTCGGCGCGCAACGGCTGACTCGCCCGCCCGTGCGTAATGGCTCGCGGCGCACGCGCAAGAAGCCCGTGCTGCTGGAGGGGCGCTGCCCACCCTATGGCGAAGATGTCACCTACTTCCCGCTGACCGAGATGCTGCGCTGCTTCGCCAACTTCAACGCGCTGGAGCCGCCTGAGCGCGCGCGCGCCAAGCTGCTGGAGGCCACGCGCGCCACGCTGGAGAACGCGGGCCGCACCGAGAACGCCGAAGTGATCGCGGCCTATCTCGGCCACACCATCGGCATCGAGTCGCCTGAGCGGCGGCGCGCGCTGCTGCCCGCTGACGCCACGCAGCTGCAGGAGGGCGCGCAGCGGGCCTGGCGCGTCTTCTTTGAGGCCCTGGCCGATTCGCGCGGGCTGGTGGCGATGATTGACGATGTCCACTGGGCCGACGACGCGCTGCTCGATCTGCTGGCCGACGTCGTCTCGCATGCCAGCGGCGTCTCGCTGCTCTTCGTGCTGACCGCCCGCCCTGACCTGATCGAGCGACGGCCGACCTGGGGCGGTGGCCGCCGCAACTACGTCACCCTTGGACTGGATCCACTCTCGCCCGATGACGCCGCGCTGCTGCTCGATGCGTTGCTGCCCGGCTCGGCGGTGCCAGCCTCGCTGCGCCAGAGCATTCTGGAGCGCGCCGACGGTAATCCGTTCTATGTCGAGGAGATCGTGCGGATGCTGGTGGATCGCGGCGCGCTGGCGCCCGACGGGGCGGGTGGCTGGCGCGTGGCGCCGGAGTGGGAGAACAGCGACGAGATTCGCAATCCCGTCATCCCCGATACGGTGCAGGGCGTGCTGGCGGCGCGTCTCGATCTGCTCTCGCCCGTCGAGCGCGATGTGCTACAGCACGCCGCCGTCATCGGGCGCTACTTCTGGCCGAGCGCGCTGCTCAATCTGGCGCGGCACCTGCGCCCCGACGAGCTGGCCGCTGCGTTGGACTCGCTCACGACGAAGGAGCTGATCCGCACGAGCGAGCGCACGACTGTCACCATCGCGACGCCCGGTGAGACGGCGTACACCTTCAATCACGGGCTGACGCGCGAGGTGGTCTATAGCGCGATCCCGCGCACGCGGCGCGCCCACGAGCACATGCGCATCGCGGAATGGCTCCAGTCCATCTCAGCGGAGTCGCCCGATCAGTTTGTCGAGCTGCTGGCCCAGCATTATTACCGCTACTACACGCTGGCCAATCTCTCGCGCTCGCGCAACCAGGTCCGGCGGCGCGAGGCGCGGGCGCAGGTGGTAGCGGCGCTGCGGCGCGCGGGCGAGCTGGCGGTGGCGCGGCACGCGCTGGCCAAGGCTGATTCCTACTACACCGACGCGCTGGAGTTGTTTGGCGAAGAGGTTGACCCCGACGACGCGCCGCTGGTAGTGGCGCTGCGCTCGGCGCGCGGGGCAGAGCGCTGGCTGGCGTTGCGCGCGGATGACGCCTGGAGCGACTACCGCGAGGCGCTGCGGGTCTGGTCGGCGACGGCTGGCGCGCTGGCGCCCGTCAACGCCACCGTCAGCGTCACCGTCAACGCGCCGGCGATGCAGCGGGTGGCCACACCAGTCGCGGCTGGCTCGGCCTCGCAGCCGCCAGTGGTCGCGCCCGTGGAGCGCGAGCAGTCGCCCGTCTTGCCCGCCACGCTGCCGCTCGACTGGCGCCAGCAGGGGATGCGCCTCTATCGCCTGCTGGCGCAGCTTCCCACGCGCAGCAGCGGGTTGTTTCGCCGCCTGCCGCCGCATGAGGAGCTGGGCGCGTACCTGGATGAGGGGCTGCGGCTGGCCGATGAGCTGGGCCAGCGCGATACCCTCGACTATGCTGAGTTGCTGACGGCTAAGAGCTTCTTCTGGTGGTCGTGGGCCGAGCGGCGTAGCGAGCGCGACCTGCTCGACGCCTATCGCAGCGCGCGTGAGGCGGTGCGCATCACCGAGGCGCTGGGCGATGCGCGCGCGACCTCAGAGGCGCTGGATGCGCTGGGCAACATCCAGGCGATCATGACTGACCTGAAGGGCTATCTGGAGAGCCAGCGGAGGCGGTTGCGCTGGATCGAGCATATTGACGATCCTACTGAGATCGTGGATGTCAACACTGAGGTCAGCCAGGCGTATCAACTGGTGGGTGAGTATGCGGAGGCGACACGCTACGCCCAGCGGGCGCTGGACCTGGGCAATCGGGTGGACGAAGATGTCCTGCGTGTGCGGGCGCTCTGGCGGCTGGCGCTAGCCTACTTCGAGTGGGATCGCTGGCCTGAAGCGCTTCAGGCGGGCGACGAGCTGCGTCCGCTGGCGCGTGGTACGGTGATGCGGCACTCGGCCAATCATCAGTGGGTCATGCTGGCGCTGGCGACGATCGCGGCGCGCACGGGCGACGCCGATACTTCCGAGCGGCAGAGCCGCATCGCCGTAGAGCTGACCTGCGAGCCAGCGCAGGAGCTGGAGCTGGCGCGCGCGCGGCTGGCGCTGGCGCGCGGCGAGCTGCGCGAGGCTCAGCAGACGCTGCTCAATGCGCTCGACATCCGCGCGGGTCGCCACAGCATGGCGGCGCTGATGTCCGAGCTGGCCGAGTTGGCGGCGCGCACCGGCGACCTGGACCTCTACGACCGCTTCGGCGCTGAGGCGCTGGAGCTTGGCTGGCGGTCGGGCGCGCGCAAGGCGCTGGCGCAGGCGATCCGTGCACGCGCCATCACTGGCGTGAGCGAGGGACGCTGGGAGGATGCCTTGGCGGATAGCCAGAACGCGCTGACACGCTATAGCGAACTGGGCTGCGCCTGGGAGCAGGCGCGCGCGCGCTATGTGCTGGCAGGCCTCTATCGCCGCCGCGACGAACCTGGCGACGACGAGCGCGCCCGCGACGAGCTGACGCAGGCGCTGCGAGTCTTCGATGAGCTGCGCGCGGTGCGCGACATCGCGCGCGTGCGCTCGGCGCTGGCGGGGGCCGATGTGCGGCTTCCCTAGCGCGCGGCGCTTACCCGACGAGCGAACGGCGGAGACGGAGGGGGTGTGTGAGCATGTTCGGCGTCGAAGAGACGCGGTTCTGCCACCTGTGCGGCAAGCGCATCAGCGGGCGCTACTTTCAGTACACCAACGGTTTGACCGTCTGCGTGGCCTGCGAGCGAACCGCGCCCCGCTGCGCGCGCTGCAATGCGCCGACTCCGGCCGCAGGCGCGCGCGTCTCGCGCAAGGGCGTGCTGCTCTGCGCCCGTTGCGTGCGCGAGACCTTCGCCTGCGACATCTGCGCCGAGCCAATACTCGGCTCGTGGTACTCCTTTCAGGAGCTGGTCGCCACGCCGGAGCCGCGCCGCTATTGCGCCGAGTGCGTGCGCGACCGACCGCGCTGTGACCTGTGCCAGTCGCCGACTGGTTCTGGCGCGTTGACACTGACGGACGGCCAGTATCGCTGCGTGGTCTGCGCGAGCGATCTGGCGCTCGGCGAGCCAGCGATCCGCTTGGTCTACACCGAGGCGCTGGCGCAGTTGGGACGGATCGTGGATGCGCCGCTGCGCCACACGCCACCGCTGGAGGTAGTCAGCCGGAGGCGCATGGGCGAGACACGCCGCGTCTATGCGCGCGAAGCGGGCCTGCCCGGCGGCGCACACGGCGGCGTGAGCGGCGAGGATGGTGGGTCCATGCGGCATGTGCTGGGCTTCTTCGTCCGCACGCAGGGCAAGCCAGTGATCTATGTGGAGGCCGGGCTGACGCGCGGGCTGCTGCTGGGCACGCTGGCGCACGAGCTGGGCCACGCCTGGCAGTCAGAGCAACTTGGCGCCGCCGCTGGCGCGATTGATCCGCTGGTGAGCGAGGGCTTCGCCGAGTGGATCGCCTATCACACGCTGATGGCGCGCGGTCTGCGCACACTAGCCACCCGCGCCCGCGAGCGGCAGGACATCTACGGCCGTGGGCTGGAGCGCCTGCTGGCCATCGAGCGCGAGCGCGGGCGCGCGGAGGCGCTGCGTGTGGCGCGCGTGGGCCGAGTGTAGCGACGCGGAGCGGAGAGCGAAATGGCGCCGATGACTGAAGGACACGTGGCCGGGCTGAGCGAGCAGGCGCGGCAAGCCTTCGCCGCGCGGCTGGCGCGCGAGCTGGGCG
>JAICVT010000496.1 GCA_025935235.1 Ktedonobacterales bacterium
CTGGATGCCGATCGGCGCTGGCAGCGCGGCGCTCGAAGCGCGCCAGGATGGTCATGGGCGCGGCGGTCAGCCAGACCTGCGCAACTCGCACGCCATGTCGTGCGACGAGCGACTGGTAAAATGGCGCATCGTACTCAACAGCGAAGTTGGCCTCGATCACCGCCGACTGCCCGGCGCGCGCCGTCGCCTCGGCGATGTGGCGCAGCAGCATGAAGCTGGCGACACCCAGCCGACGCGACCAGGCGCGGTCACCGACGCCGAGCGAGTCGAAGAGCGCCTCCTTCACGTCATCCTTGGCGAAGAAGGGCAGGCCAAGGTCCGCTGCCAGCCGTCGGCCCAGCGTCGTCTTGCCGGTGGCGGGCATGCCGCTGACGAGCGCCAGCCGCGCTGGCTGCGGGCGCTCCATAGGCATCGCGGCCCTCCATCCTGAGCCTACCAGCGATTGAGATCGCGCCTGGGAGGTGGCCCGCGGGCCACCGCGAAACCCACCTGCGCGGGCTTGGGGGCGTCCCGGTCCGCGCAGGCGGCAGACGGAGCCGAGCTTCGCGGCTCAAAGAGCCTGCCCAGGCGCGGTTTTAACCGCCAGTCTGCCTTAGACCGCCTGCCCGGCGCGCGCGGTCAGTTCCGCTTCGATGAAGTGGTCTATCTCGCCGTTGAGATAGCTGGCGGTGTCGCCCTGCTCGGCGCCTGTGCGGTGGTCTTTGACCATCGTATAGGGGTGGATGGTGACGGTACGAATCTGGTTGCCAAAGTCGGCCTCGACATGCACGCCTTTCAGGCGCGCCGCCTCGCGCTCGCGCTCTTCGATCTCCAACTCATACAGGCGCGACTTCAGCACGCGCATCGCCGTCTCGCGGTTCTGGATCTGCGAGCGCTCGTTCTGGCAGGTGACGACGATGCCAGTCGCCTTGTGATGGATGCGCACGGCGGAATCGGTCTTATTGAGATGCTGGCCGCCCTTGCCGGTCGAGCGGAACGTATCCACTTCGATGTCTTCCGGGCGCACGACGATCTCGATCGGATCTTCGCCGATGTCAGGCATCACCTCGACCTTGGCAAACGAGGTCTGGCGCCGGTGCGCGGCGTCGAAGGGCGAGAGGCGAATCAGCCGGTGCGCGCCCGCCTCGCCGCGCAGGTAGCCATAGGCATAGGGGCCACCCACACCGAAGGTGACGCTCTTCATGCCGGCCTCTTCGCCCTCGGTCTCGTCGAGCAGTTCGACGGTGTAGCCGTGGCTCTCGGCCCAGCGGATATACATCCGCTCCATCGTGGCCGTCCAGTCTTGCGCGTCGGTCCCGCCGTTGCCCGCGTGGATCGAGACGATCGCCGATTTGGCATCGTGTTCGCCGTTGAGCAGCAGCGTGAAGCGGCGCTTTTCCAGCTCGGTCTCGGCGGCGGCGACCTCCTGGGCGATCTCGACTGAGAGGCGCTCATCTGGCTCTTCGGCCACCATCTGCGTCAACTCGTCGAGATCGTCCAGGCGCGAAGCCAGCCCTTCCCAGGCGCTCACCTCGTCGCGCAGACGGCTGAGCTGGCGCATCTGGCGCTGGGAATGGACGCGGTCACTATAGAAATCTGGCGCGAGGGACTCCTGCTCGATAGCCTCGATCTCGCGCTTTTTGCTGGGGAGGTCAAAGATGCGCCGTGATGTCATCCACCCGGCGCTTCAACTCCTCGATCCGCGAATCTACATCACTCATCGCGACTGATCACATCCTGTCGGTAGCGTCCGCGCGATACTCTGCACGCAGACGTTCAGCGCAAGGTATGCCACATCCGAGCGCCCAACGTCAAGGCTGCGCCACGGTCGCGTCAGAGCTGGCAGCGCGCGAGCCGCCCCGAAAGGCTTGACGACGGGCCACGAAGTCGCTATTGTGAAGGAAGCATTCACGGGTCACAAACCACTCTGGGTTCGCGCGATGGCGTCGCGATGGCGTTGGGAGGTGAAGGTAGTATGCAGCCGCAATGGGTCCCACCGGCGGGCGGCGCCACGCGACACGACCAACCTTCTCCGCAAGACTCGGCGCCGGGGACGCCGTATGGCCAGTCCATTGACCAGCCCGGTGGGCTCTCGACGCCCGCGCAGGTGGCCGCCCGCGAGCTGAGCGCGCGCGCCGAGACCCTGCTGAAGCGGCTGCGCGAGGTGGAGGAAGCGCTGACCGATCAGGAGTGGTGGCTGATGGGCCGCGCGATGGCCGAGGCGCGCATCCTCTCGGAGATGACGAGCCTGCTCTCGGTGGCGCGTGGCGAGCTTGAAACCTTCATCAGCCAGGTCGGCGGCGCGACGGAAGAGCCGAGCGCCGCGCGCTTCCGCAAGGAGCAGGAAGACGTCTTCGACCTGATGGGCGACCCGATGTGGATGAGCGGCAGCCGCGAGAAGGCCATCGCCCTGCTGCGCATGTGCGGCACGCAGATTCAGCCGATGCGCCAGTATGCGCAGGTGCTGCTGGCCAACGCCGAGAAGCTGCGCCTTCCCGCCGTGGCGCTCGATCCGCTGGGCATCACCGCCGAGCGGCTGAACGAGGCCGAAGAGCTGCTGCGCCAGCCGCGCTAGCAACGTCGGCATACCTGATTGATCCGACCTTTCGGTCAGGCCAGAACCTTTGTCAATCCGCCCAGGGTCAC
>JAICVT010000559.1 GCA_025935235.1 Ktedonobacterales bacterium
CTTCAGATGCTCTTGCAGATCAGTGACGCCGACCAGCCGGAGCCGGTTGAAGACCGCCTGCCGCGCCCGCGCCCGGATGCGCCGCCAATCCTGCTGGCCAGAGTCATCCAGATGGCCGACCGGCACGACGGCGATCAGCGTATCCTCGCCAGCGGGAGCGGCATCGGCGTCGAGCCGGGCAGGCGCGTGGATATACAGGCTGGGGTTCTCTGGCAGATCGCGGCGCGCCGAGATGCGCTCGAAGTTGTCGCGATAGGCGTCGGCGAGGAAGAGCGTGTGCGGCTCCAACTGCGGATAGGTCTTATCCACCCCCCAGAAGAAGCTGATCGCCGAGCAGGAGAACTGCTTGCGCTCGAGCTGCCGCGCTATGCCGTCATCGGGCAACAGGCGCTGATAGACGTAGGGCAGGTCGGCGTTGGCGACAACGGCGTCAGCTTCCAGGCGCCGCCCATCCACCAGCGTGACGCCACGCGCGCGGCCATCGGCGATGTCAATGCGGCCCACTGCCGCGTGGAATAGGAACTCCACGCCCGCCGCCCGCGCGACCTCCATCAGCTCCCGCACGACGCTATACATGCCGCCCTTCGGATACCAGACGCCGTGCAGCAGCTCGGTCGCGGCCATCATCGAGAAAGTGGAAGGAGCCTGGAACGGGCTCAGCCCCATGTAAACATCCTGAAAGGTGAAGGCCGCTTTCAGGCGCGGCTCATGAAAGTAGCTGCCCATGTGGTGATAGTGCGGCGCGAGCGGCTTCAGACTGAAGAGCAGCGGCGCATTGCTGAAGGCGAAGAACTCTGACGCGGTGCGGAAGTCGCGCTCGACCAGGCGATCCATCGCCAGATGGTAGTGGCGAGCACCCTCGCCCAGATAGCGCAGAAAGCCCCGGAAGCTGCCCGGCTCGATCGCTTCGAGCTGGTCGCTCATCCGCTTCAGATCCGAGGTGAGGGCCAGCTGGCTGCCGTCGTCAAAGACCAGATGATAGGTCGGGTCTACCCGGCGCAGGTCCAGCCGCTCGCGCAGCGAGACGCCCAGCGCCGCGAACTCCTGCTCGTAGACCAGCGGCATGATGAGCAGCGTGGGACCGGTATTGAAGTGGTGGCCGCCGCGCTCGAAATGGTCACAGCGCCCGCCGGGCCAGCCGTTCTTCTCGACCACCGTCACGCGCATGCCGCGCTGGGCCAGATGCGCGGCGGTGGCGATACCACCGATGCCCGCGCCGATGATAACCACCGATGGCGCGCGCGTCGTCCCTGCCCTCGCCTTTGCTATGGTCTTCACGGTTGTCATGGTTATCCCTCACAGTCCGCGCCGCGCTCCTCGCGCAATCGCTGGCAGCAAGGCGCTAGCGCCGGCCGCGCCGGCCATGCGCAGCCCATAGCCGAGGCGCTGGCGCTCTGGATAGCTGGGTCGCAGCCGATAGTCCTCGCGCTCGATGGCGTCGAGCACGCCCGTGAAGCGCGCCATATAGGCATAACCCGCCAGGCGGCAGCGCAGCCCCTCCACCTGGGCCAAATACTCGGCGCCAGCCGCGAAGCAGGAGCGCGCCAGCCGCACACGGCCCCTGACCCACTGGCGATATGGCTCACTGGTCACATCGGCAGGCCCGATGCCGCTGGCCTCCAGCAGCTCGCACGGCACGTTGAAGTAGCCCGCCACCACGTCCTCATAGGTGTCGCGCAGCATGTGGGTGATGTGCGCGCCCATCGCGGGCAGGTAGCGCGCGGGGCTTGCCGGGGCGGCGCGGTCGTGATTGATGAAATAGTGCAGCGCGTCGGTGACCGCCGTCGCCAGGCGCAGGGCGTAGTCCGCAAGCTCTTGCTCGGTGACCACCAGCCAGCGCCGGTCGGCGTCGAACGCCATCACCGCCATCATGTTGCGAATGTAGGAGCGTAGCAGGCTGCTATCCTCATGGTCGCCGGGAATCAACGTCATCAGCATGCGCTCTTCCTCGGTCAGCTCGACGGGCCAATCGCCACAATAGCCGCGCTCTACCAGCTCTTGCTGGCGCGCGATAAACGCCAACCGCGCCGGGCGACCCGCGTCGCCCTGGTCGAGCGTATCATCCAC
>JAICVT010000046.1 GCA_025935235.1 Ktedonobacterales bacterium
CTGCCGCGAGTTCCCCTCCCTGAAGGGGAAGGGGCAGGGGGAGAGGTCGCGCCTGGTTGCCACACGCTCAACCCGTGAAAGAGATGAGGAGAACCCTCCCATGCGCCACGTCACCATCGGGGAGATCAGCCAGCTGCGCGCGCAGGCTGGCGAGCTGTATGCCGAGTTCCTGCGCGTCCCCGCGATGAGCGCCGGGCTGTATGAGCTGGCGGTCGGCGCCGAGGACTCGCAAGAGCCGCACACCGAGGACGAGCTCTACTACGTCGTCGCCGGGCGCGCCGTGCTGCTGGTCGGCGCTGAGGATGTGGCCGTGGCGGCTGGCTCGCTGGTCTTCGTCCCGGCCAACGTCGTCCACCGCTTCCACGACGTTACCGAGGCGCTGAGCGTGCTGGTCGTCTTCGCGCCCGCCGAGTATAGCCAGCGCACGGCTGAGGCGGTCGGCTAGGTGGCCGCGCCGCTCACGCTGCTCGCCGCGCGCTACGTTTACCCCGTCGCGGCGCGGGCCATCACCGATGGCGCGGTCGCGGTAGAAGGTGAGCGCATCCTCGCGGTTGGGTCCGCCACTGATCTCGCGGCGCGCTATCCCAATGCGCGGCGCGTTGACCTCGGCATGACCGCACTGCTGCCCGCCGCCATCAACGCTCACACCCATCTGGAACTGACCGCGCTGCGTGGCGCCATCGCCGAGGAGCTGCCGATGGCCGAGTGGATCATCGCGCTGATGGAGCAGCGGCGCGCGCTGGGCGAGGACGCTCTGCGCGCCTCTGCCGCCAAGGGGGCGCGCCAGACGCTGGCGAGCGGTGTCGCCGCCATCGGCGAGATCGCCACCTACGGCCACGCCATCGCGCCAGTCATCGAGAGCGGACTGCGCGGCGTGATCTATCTGGAGGCGCTCAGCGGCGATCCCGCCCAGGCCGATGCCACGCTGGAGCGCGCGAAGGCGCAGCTTGCCCGCTGGCAGGCGGAGTATCGTGGCGCGCCGGTTCGCTTTGGCCTTTCGCTGCACGCGCCCTACACCGTCTCGGCTCCGCTCTTCGAGCGTGGCGCGGCATGGTGTCGCGCGGAGGGCGTCCCGCTGAGCATCCACGCCGCCGAGTCGCCCGCCGAGACGCTCTGGCTGCGCGACCGCTCTGGCCCGATCCGCGACACACTCTATGCCAGCCGTGGGCTGCCGGTTGATCTGGAGCCTGCGCCCGGCGTCTCGCCCATCCGCCACCTGGCGACCTGTGGCGCGCTCGGCGCGGAGACGCTGCTGGCGCACGGCGTGCAGGTGGACGCCGACGATCTGGCGCTGCTGCATGCGACGCGCACGGCGCTGGCCCACTGCCCGCGCAGCAACACCCGCCTGCTGAACGGTCGCCTGCCGTGGGCGGCCTATCGCGCGGCGGACGTGCGGCTTGCGCTCGGCACGGATAGCCTGGCCAGCGCGCCCTCGCTCTCCCTCTGGGAGGAAGCCGCCGCCGCGCTCGCCCTGCACACCGCCGCGGGCGAGCCGCCCGACCCCGCTGAGTTGCTGCGACTGGCCACGCTGGGTGGCGCTGATGCGCTAGGCCTGCTGGATGACCTCGGCTCGCTAGAGCCGGGCAAACTGGCGCGCTTCGCCTCCGCGCCGCTCGACCAACTCGGCCAGTTCGACGCCGCTAGCCGCGCCACGCCCGACGCCGCCCTGCGCGCGGTCATGTCCGGGCGCGTTCGCATCGGCGCCGTCCGCCTATAAGGACATTCGGGCGCCTGGACTGCTGACGCTGGCCTGATGCGTGCTAAGATGGCAGATACCAGGATGGGCGCTCCAGCCATCGCGCCGAGGATGGCGCCGCGCGCCCGCTATGAGGAGGCGTCAGCAGGCTATGCAATCAGATCTCCCCGATCTCCTGGCGCGCTACCGCATCCTGCGCGTGCTGCTCACGCTGGTCACGGTGATCGTCGCCATCTACGCGATCCAGCTCATCTGGACCAGTCTCGTCGCGTTTGGCGACATCATCCTGCTCTTCTTTCTGGCGTGGGTCGTCGCCTTCATCCTGGAACCGCTCTCCATCTATCTGCGGCGCGTGGGACTGCCGCGACCCGTCGCCGTCTCGCTGATCTATCTGGCGCTCGCCATCGTCATCTCCGGCGTGATCGTGCTGACCATCCCCATCATAGGCGATCAGATGCGTCGCCTGGCGCTGGAGCTGAGCGAGGCGTTCTCGCCCGCCAGCCTCGCGCAGGTCAGCGTCAGTCTGACGCAGGCGCTGGTGCGGCTGGGCATGCGCCAGAGCGACGCGACCCGCTTTGTCTCGCAGGTCTGGGGGCAGATTCCGACGTACACCGGCTCAGCCGCCAACCAGGCGGTCAACATCGCCACGAACACCATCACCTCGGTGTTCACGCTGCTCTTCGACGCATTCCTGGTTATCATCCTCTCGTTCTACATGATGCTGGATGGCGAGCGACTCGTCGCGGGCGTCATGCGCCGCTTGCCGCCGAAATGGCATGACGACGCGGAGATGTTTGGCGACGCCGTCACGCGGAAATTCGGCGGCTTCCTGCGCGCGCAGCTGGTCGTGGGGCTGGTCTACAGCGCGCTGACGTGGCTTGCGCTGCTCGTGCTCGGCCAGGCCAACAGCATCCCCGTCGCGCTGATCTGCGGTGTGCTGATGCTGCTGCCGTTCATCGGCACATTCCTGGCGGTCGTTCCGCCGGTAGCGCTGGTGCTGCTGCAATCGCCCACTAACCAGCTCGTCGCCAACCTGATCATCCTGGTCATTGCGATTGTCATCGCCCAGCAGATCACGCTGCAGATTGTCGCGCCGCGCGTCTTCGGCTCGACGATGGGCGTGCATCCACTGCTGCTCTTCGCCGGGCTGCTGATCGGCGCGAAACTGGGCGGCGTGTGGGGCGCGTTCTTCGCTGGACCTATCGTCGCCGTCGCCTATGCGATGTTCGACGTCTTCTACGATCGCTACCAGCGCGCCTCGCCGCACTTCCCCGACAAGCTGCCACTAGCGGAAGAGGCTGCCGCCGCGCATGTGTCTGGCGAAGCGCTGGACGAAGCGCCCGCGCTGGCTTCCGTCACGGTCCCAGCCACGGCAACGGCCCAGTCGCCATCTCGGACGCCTTCGCAGGCGCACGCGACGCCGCTGGTCGCCCCGCTCAATGGCGCGCCAGCCGCCGCGCAATCAGCGGTCACGGCGCCATCCGCCGCGTCTGTCGCCGAAGAGGCGCCGCTGCTCGACTGAGCCTATCCGCCCGACTGTGCCAGCCAGCCGAGCGTCGCGCGGAGAGCGGCGTGGTGAAAGGCGTCATACGACCACGACTGCGCCTCATCCGACGAGACACCCGCCTGTTGCAGCGCCTCGGCATAGGGGATGGTCGCCGCCTCCAACTCTTCGCCTGGCAGGTCACCCGCCTGCGCTGCGAGCGTCGGCGTGCGCGCCAGCGCCGCGTGGCAGCGCTCCTCCAGCAGGTCGAAGTAGGCGCGGTTAGCGGCGATCAGCGCGGGATCAGAGACGCCGCCGTGGCAGACGGCGATGCGCTCGGCGCCCAGCGCCGCCAGCCGCGCCAGCGTCGCGCGCAAGGTGGGTAGATCATCCGCTGAGTGGACATAGGGCCAGGGCCGCTCGACCGCGTCGCCCGCCAGCAGCAGCCGCAGCGAGGGAATCCAGACGACGGTGTGGTCGGGCGTATGGCCGGGGGTATGCAGCAGCTCCAGCGTGAGGTCGCCGCCATCAATCACCAGCCGCTCGGTGTAGGCAATGTCCGGGGCGATCAGCCGCACCGAAGCGAAGCGCGGCTGCTCGGCCAGCCGCCGCGCCAGCTCCTCAGCGGCCTCAGCGCTGCGCAGGCGCTCGCGAGTCAGCGCGTGGCCGATGATTGGCGCGGGGAGCGCGCCACCTGACGCGCCATCTGAGGCGACTGGCGCGAATACTGCGTTTCCCCAGGCGTGGTCGTAGTCCGCATGCGTCAGGATGACGAGCGGCTGACGGCCAGCGCGCTCTGGCTGGAGCGCCGCGACGACCGCGCTCATCTGTTCTGGCGTGGCGCTGGTATCGAGGAAGATGAGATAGCGCTGAGTGATGAGCGCGAAGACGTCCACTTCATCGCCGCAGTGGAAGCCGTGCAAGCGCTGATCCCAGCCGGGCAGCGTGAACGGGACGACGGCGCGATCTGGCTCGGCGGGGGTTGACATGCGCTGGCTCCTCCTCGCGGCGGGCGGATCGTCTGGCGCCCACCGGCTATGACCGACTATTGATGATTGCCGAGATAGGTTATAATGTGGCGGCGACCACCAAACAACACTGGACGCCACTGGATGACCGAAAAGGCGAGGATGCCGCTGTGGTGAGCAAACGCGGACGCAAGCAAGCGCGAGCGGACGCTGGCTCACGCGATGCTGAGGAGTATTGAATGCCCAGCGAGTATGACTCGCACTCCACCTCGCGCGAGGGCGCAACCATACCCCATACCCGGCGAACGCTGACCGCGCGCACGACCTTTATCGTCGCGCTGGCATGTACGTTGATTGCAAGTTCACTGTTGTTTGTGCTGGCTGATAGCGGCCATATCACAGCCGAGGGCCAGATCGCCACGACGCCGACCGCCGCCCCACCCACGCCCACGTCGTCGCCGACGGTGGCCGCGCTGGGCTTTCAGGTCTTCAACGACAAGCCCGACGGCTTCACCATACAATATCCAGATGGCTGGATCGTCTCGCCGCTCAACCCTGGCATGCAGTTCGCCGACGATAGCAATGAGACGGGCTACGCCATGCAAATCGCGCTGCCCAACACCAACACCCTCGACAACCCGCCCCAGAATGGGACTGACCCCTCGGCCTGGGTCGAATATGAGCTGAGCTACCTCCAGACCAAATACCCGCAAAACTTCATCCGCCTGACCAATGGCGAGATTACTCGCACGATCGGCGGGACGGTCTGGCAGGGCGGCGCCGGGCTGATTACGAACAATAGCGCGGGCATTCGCGTGCAGGTATTCGCTACAGTTGCGCATGGGCAGCCATACATCATCAATCTGCTGGCTGTCTCCGACCGCTTCACAGCGGGCGAGATCGAGTTCTTCAACCCGATGCTCAACCATTTCGACTTCACGCGCGCGACTCCATGAGCCGCCTGAGGAGCCTGTAGCCCATGCGCCTACCATTTGCGGACCGCGCCACGCGCGGCGCCATCGCCGACCCCGCATCCTCGGCGACCGCCGAGCGGGCCGACGCGGCCACGCGCCCCGGCGCCGCGCCCAGCCGTCTCTCGCTGCTGCTGCTGGTCTTCATCGGCGGCGTCTCGTCGCTCGCGCTGGAGATGCTCGGCCCACGGCTGATGGCGCCGTTCTTCGGCACCTC
Source organism: Ktedonobacterales bacterium (assembly GCA_025935235.1). GTDB lineage: Bacteria > Chloroflexota > Ktedonobacteria > Ktedonobacterales > JADMIN01 > JAKAIY01. The sequence continues at coordinate 5,336 of JAICVT010000046.1, forward strand.
ACTCTTCATCTGGGCCAACCAGATCGGCTTCACGCTGATCTATCTCTCGCTGGGCTACTACATCGGCGGGCGCGTCGCCGACCGGCATCCGAGTATGCGCCTGCTGTGCGCGCTGACTGCCGCCGCCGCCATCTTCACCGGCCTGATCCCGTTCATCAGCGGGCCAGTGCTGAACGCCGCCGCTATCGCGCTGAACGGCGAAATCCCAAACGTCTTCGTCGGCTCGCTCTTCACTGTCGTGCTGCTCTTCTCCGTGCCGACGATCCTGCTGGGCATGGTCTCGCCCTTCGCCATCCGGCTGATGGTCAGCGGCGTCGGCTCGGCGGGGCGCATCGCGGGCAACCTCTACGCCCTCTCAACGGTCGGCAGCATCATCGGCGCCTTCCTGCCAGTGCTCGTGCTGATCCCCGATCTCGGCGTGCGGCGCAGTTTCTTCCTGGTCTCCGTCACGCTGCTGGCCGTCTCGCTGTGGGGGCTGCGGCCCGCCGAGCGCATTGGCGCGGCCATCCCTGGCGCGTTGCTGCTCTTGCCGCTGCTGCTGCCGCAGCTCGTCTCGCTTGGCCCGCTCAAGGGCGTCTCTGGCATCGGCTATGGCACGGTAGTGGATGAGCGCGAGTCGCTCTACAACTTCATCCAGGTGGTGCGCGGGCCAGATGGCTCGATGAACCTGCTACTCAACGAGGGCCATGCCATCCACTCGATGTACCTGCCAGGGCGTGTACTGAACGGCCCATCGTGGTATACCGATTATGCGCTGGCCGCGCCGCTCTTCGCCGCGCATGGCGGGGCTGATACGCGCCCACGGCTGGCGGTGGTAGGGCTGGCGGCTGGCACGGTCGCCAAGCAGTACACAGCGGTCTATGGCCCCACGCCGATTGACGGCGTGGAGATTGATCCGGAGATCGTGGCGGTCGGGCGGCACTACTTCGCCATGAACGAGCCGAACTTGCATGTGACCATCGCGGATGGGCGGACGTTCATGCGGTTCGCGCACGATACCTATGATGTAGTGATGGTAGACGCCTACAAGCCGCCCTACATCCCGTTCCAGCTCACGACGGTCGAGTTCTTTCAGGAGGCGCGGGCGCACATGGCGTCCGATGGCGTGATCGTGTTGAACACCAGCCACGTCGGCAGCGACTACCGGCTGGCGCATGCGTTCGTCAACACGCTCTACAAGGTCTTTCCGTCGGTCTATACGCTGGATGTGCCGGGCGCGCTGAACACCGAGATCTTCGCCACCGCCACGCCGACGACGCTCAGCCAGGTGCAGGCGCATCTGGCCGCCGCATCGCAGGCGGAATCGCCGCTGGGCATCGTGGCGAGCGAGACGCTGCCGCTCGTGCAGACGGCGCACGCGCAGCGAGGCGGCATCGTCTTCACCGACGACGAGGCGCCCGTCGAGCAGATCAGCGACCAGCTCATCATTGACTATATCGAACACTAGCGAATACCAGGAACACGAGCGCTACCAACAACATCAGCGCGTGCGGACTCTGCGACCGCGCGCTGTGACGCCGACTTGCGGCGAAAGGGACAAGGGAACATGAGCGTGATGGCGATTGTCGGCGCCCAGTGGGGCGACGAAGGCAAAGGGAAGATCGTAGACGAGCTGGCCAGCCACGCCGACTACGTGGTGCGCTATCAGGGTGGCGGCAACGCGGGCCATCGGGTCGTCTACGGCTCCGAGGAATTCGCCTTTCACCTCGTGCCGTCGGGCATCCTGCATCCGGGTGTCAAGTGCGTCATCGGCAACGGCGTGGTGGTGGACCCCAGGGCGCTGATCGCCGAGATGGATCAACTGCGTGCGCTCGACATTGACATCAGCCGCCTCTACATCAGCGACCGCGCGCATGTCGTGATGCCCTATCACATGCTGCTGGACCGCGTGGAGGAGGAGAGCCGTGGCGCGGACAAGATCGGCGCGACGCTGCGTGGCATCGGCCCGGCCTACGTGGACAAGTTCTCGCGTGTGGGCATCCGCATGGCCGACCTGCTGGACCCCGACACCTTCCGCGCCAAGCTGGCCTCGACGCTGGCGCAGAAAAATCGCATGATTACCGAGATCTACGGCGAGCAGCCGCTCTCGCTGGAGGAGATCCACACCGAGTATGTCGGCTACGCCCAGCGCTTGCGCTCGCACGTCACCGATACGCAGACGATGCTGCAACAGGCGGCGAGCGACGGCCAGGCGCTGCTGCTGGAGGGCGCGCAGGGCGCGCTGCTGGATGTAGACTTCGGCACCTACCCGTATGTCACCTCATCCTCGACGGTGGCGGGCAACGCCTCGACCGGGGCGGGCCTCTCGCCCAAGAGCGTGCAGCATGCGATGGGCGTCTACAAGGCCTACATCACGCGGGTGGGCGCCGGGCCGATGCCGACCGAGCTGCACGACAAGGATGGCGACCGCCTGCGCGAGCTGGGGCGCGAGTATGGCACGACGACTGGCCGTCCGCGCCGCTGCGGCTGGTTCGACGCCGTGGCGGGCCGCTTCGTCTCGCGGCTGAACGGCCTCGACAGTCTGGCGATCATGAAGCTGGACGTGCTGGATGCTTTCGAGCGGATCAAGCTCTGCACGGGCTACCGCATCGGCGACCAGGCTATCCACTCGATGCCTGCCAACCTGAACGAGGTCAACATGTGCGAGCCGGTCTATGAGGAGTGGCCCGGCTGGCAATGCTCCACGGTGGGCGCGACGCAGTGGAACGACCTGCCAGAGAACGCGCGCAAGTACCTCAGCCGCATCGAGGAGTTGCTGGAGACGCCGCTGGCGCTGATCTCGGTCGGCCCCGGTCGCGGCCAGACCATCCACGTGCGCGACCTGCCGCTGAAGTAGGAACCTCACCCCCAAGCCCCCTCTCCCGCGAGGCGAGGGGGCTTTCACATCCTGGAATGCGATGCGGAAGGAGTAACCAGCGGGCGCCTCAACCCCCGATCTGAGCCACGGGCTGGATCGCCTCGCCAGCGGCCCGCTGGGCAGTTACACCTCTGGCGACAGCGCCCACCTGCGCGCGGTGACCAGCATCGGCAGCGGCGGCAGCGCCACAATGCCAGACGGCGTGGACGCCTACGTCGGCGGGAACGCGCAGATGCGAGCGGCGGCGCTCGCGCGACTCATCACGGAAACGTGATGGTGTGTACTACGAAGTTTCGTGAAGGACGATACATCGCGGCCGCGAGCTATCAGGTGGCGTCTTACCCGCAACCACTGGTCTCGCTTTCTGCTCAATTGATCGGTGAACTGACGCGCACTACCCAACAAACGCTCTGACCAACACAAACCTTGTCCATGAAGCCTGAACTGTGTTATACCGTTGGACGGTGGAAGGCTCCTGGCTTTGAATTGAGAATCAACGATGACAACAGTCTTCCTGAGCTATGCTCATCGGCAGCTATTTGAAGTCAATCGCCTGAAAAACGATCTTCAGGACAGCGGATATACGATATGGATTGATCACGAAAGCCTCCCCCCAGGTTCGCAAGATTGGGAACAATCGATTCGTAAAGGCATCAAGGACAGCCAAGCGTTGGTGTTCGTGGCTTCGCCACATTCCGCGTCATCGAAGTACGTCATCAGCGAGCTCGGGCTTGCGGAAATCTATCACATTCCTGTGATACCAATTTGGATAGAGGGAGAAAATTGGCTAGAGTCTGCTCCCTTGAGTATGGGACGAACCCAATACATTGACGCACGGCTCGACTATACCGCTGCGTTCCACAAACTCATACGCGCTTTACCCGCATCTAGTGCGGAGGGCAGTACACGCGCTTTTCAACCGGTGAATGCTCAACAGTATTGCACCCTTTCTTATGACTTTTCGCTACCATTCCCGGACCATGCTGACAGTCGTGAAGAGTGGTATCCCATCTTCGGTATTTCTGCGTTAGGCTCGCAGCAGCGCTTTAGGTTCTGCGTCGACCATTGTCTCGATGCTTGGTCTCCTGACAGCAGTAGGATAGCCATCACTGCTGTCGCTCATGAAGAGGATTGGAAGCGGACGCTCTGGGACACTAGTGGGAGTGTTGGCGCAAATCACATCTGGTTAAAGAGGTATACACACATTTTCGAAGTGCACAAGGGGGATGTGCGGCTAGACGAAAGCAATAGTGTCTATACTTCTATTGACTCAAATGATATTGCATGGTCGCCTGATGGAGGCGCGCTTGCCATAGCTGGCAGGGGTGAGATTGCCCTGGTCAAAGCTCATGGGGGTGAAAGAGGCAAGAACGCGCAAATTGAGCGAGATTCGGTGGCGAAACTGGAATGGTCGCCCGATAGCACACAGCTAATGGTCATCTATGCCCACAAGAAGTCTGGCAAAGTTGATATATTGGATCGCAATACACGCGAGACTCGCTTCAGTCTGACCCCGCATTCGCGAGAACGGCAGTTTATGAGCGCAAAGTGGTCGCCTGATGGAACCAGAATCGCCACGACTTCTGACAGTGGCATTGTTATTTGGAGTGCGCAGAACGCCCAAAGGTTATTAGAGATCTATAAGCCTGCTACTCATGGCGGTGGTTACGGAGCGATTAGCTGGTCGCCCGATAGCACTAGAGTAGCATATAGTGGGTGGAAGAGTGAGGACTGGGGCAGGAGCTCGTTGGATCAGGTGACTGTTTATAATGCCCAGACAACCCAGATTGTTTGCAATTATTCAAGGGGGGATTCGAAGATTTTTGACGCATCATGGTCACCAGACGGTCGCTATGTCGCATCGTCAGCCGGGAGAGATGTCTTCATCTGGAATGGTTGGACTGGGAAGACAATTTTCACGTTTAGTATTCCCAATGCTGGTTCCAGCGCCATTCGTTCCGTAAAGTGGTCACCGAATGGCAAGTTTTTGAGTACGTGCGTTGAGTCTGGTACGCCAAATGGTGAGTTCGCGCACATCTGGGAACTGGTCGAAAGAAAAAGGCCGGCGGTGAGAGGAAGTTGGGAGCGCGGGACTGTTTGAGATAACAGGCTAGGCTGACAACTTTCAACCATGTGGGTCGCAATCCGCCGCCGACTCACACGACTAGTGCAAATCTGCGAAAGGTTGAGCAGGCGAGCTTCGAGCGGCGTCGCGCTTTACCGATTGGGATTGCTGGCTGCCTGTCTCAGCGTTCTGCACTTTGCTCTAAGGCGCTCCCAGCGGGCGCTTCTGTGGGGCGCCGCCGGGGCGCGGATACTGCGGCGGGCTGGGGTGGAGCTGGCGGGCGACCAGCATCCGAGCGGCCACATCGGCTGAGATGCGCGCCGCGTCGTATGCCCCAGATGTCCCAGATATCCCAGAGCGCGGCGTGGCGGCTCCTCCCCGATGAGAGAGACCGCCACGCCATCGCGGTTCGCGTTCAATGGAGCGTCGTCAGTCTCCCGACACTACGGTGATCGTGCCGACCATGCCCTCGTAGTCATGGAAGACACAGTAGTAGTGATAGACCCCCGGCTGGGTGAAGCGGAACGTCACCGAGGTGGGCAGGCCGAAGCCAGTGAATGCCGCCCCAAAGAGGCCCGAGCTCACGTTGTCGCCCAGGCGCACATTGTTCCAGTCGCCATAGCTGAGAATGCCCTGCTCTGCGCCGATGGTGACCGTATGGGGATCGCCCGTCACATTGGTAAACGTCACCGTCTGGTTGACCTTGATCGTCGTGTTCTTACGCAGGAAGCGCATGACGTCCGCCTGGCCAGTGTCCACGCTCGCGCCCACACTCACGGTGTTGGGGGCGACGGTGGAGACGGTCTTCGCATAGGCCCGCCAGCCTTGCGCGAAGACGCTCGCACGCTGCCGCGCCGCCTGGGAGTTGTACTGCTCCTGCGTAAAGGGATAGGCCTGGTCGTTGGGGATCACATGGACGACCTGGGACATCATGGGGCCATGCACCAGGCAATAGAACGTGTAGGCGCCCACCGGCGCGTTGATCGTCAGCGCGTAGTGTTGAATCGCCTGCGGGAAGCCCGAGGCCTCCGGCAACGTCGTCATGATGCCAGAATTGTAGTACGACACCCCATCGAACGATGAGCCGCCTGCGGGTGTCGCAAACTGCTCTTCGATCTCCTCGAAGGCGTTCAGCAGGGGGTTATCGATGCCCTCGGCGCCCTCATTGTCGGTGTCGGCTGGCGGATTGCCGAACGCCACCGTGTGAATCTCCTTGGAGCCAACCGTCCAGACGACGGTATCACCCGCCTTGACGAAGATCTGGCTCGGAGTGAAGATCATCCCCGATATGACCCCATTGGCCGTCTGCACACCCACCGTCACCTGCCAGGTATGGTGTCCCGCCGCGTGGGCCGACGGGCCTGGCACGCCCACGGCCAGCGTCAGCGCCCCCAGCACCGACGCGATCACCAGCAACTGGCAGCGACGCACGAAGCCTGTGCTGCGCATGTCTGCTCTCCTCTGTAGCCCCCACCCCACCGCCTCATCCGGGTTGGAATGGGGCATCTCACCTACGCCGGATTCACCGGCCCATTCACCTGACTGCTGGCGCGGTTGGCATGCCACCCATGCCAGCGCTTCACTTCGCGGCGCCCATCGCCCAGGCGCATCCGCGAATCAGTCCAGAACCAGAGCGCTCACCGTACCGTAAGTATGTTGCAGGCGCAGCTTCCATTCGAGGCCCACTTCTGGAGAAGCGTACGGGCTAGTCGTGTTAGCTGGGTAACGGATACGGTGGAGAATCTGTTCAGCAGCAGGCTGCTGGCGACTGAAGTCGCGCCTGGATGGCCCTGGCGGGCCGCGAAGCTCGGCTCCGCCTGCCGCCTGCGCGGACTGGGAGGCTCCCCAACCCGCGCAGGCGGGTTTCGCGGCGGCCCACAGACCGCCAACCAGACGCCATTTCAACCGCCAGCCGACGCCCGTCCGCCGAGCGGGCGCTTCTGCGGGGCGCCGCCGGGGCGCGGGTATTGCGGTGGGCAGGGGTGGAGTTGGCGGGCCACCAGCAGCGCGCGGCCATCATCGGCCAGCCCAGGAGTGGTGATTGCGATGGGGGCGAGCAGCTCGGCGCCGAGCTGCGTGGCGGCGCGCTCGCCCGCCGCGATCTCCGCCGCCAGCTCGCCCTTCTTCGGCGCGATGATGAGGCCGCCGACCGTGGCGAAGGGCGCGCAGTATTCCAGCAGGGTGGGTAGCGCGGCCAGCGCCCGCGCCGTCACCACATCGTAGCGCCCGCGCTGCTCCGGCGCGCGCGCCAGCTCCTCGGCGCGGCCGTTGAGCGCGCGGGTGTTGGTCAGGCCCAGCGCCGCGATGGCCGCCTCCTGAAAGCGCGTCTTCTTGCCGGTCGCCTCCAGCAGCGTCACGCGCCACTGCGGGAAGGCGATGGCTAGCGGCAGCCCCGGAAAGCCCGCGCCGCTGCCGACATCCAGCAGGCGCAGTGGGCGGGCGCGTTGTTCGGCGGGCAGCGCCAGTGCGCAGGCGAGCGCGTCGAGGAAGTGGCGCGTGACAACCTCAGCGGGATCGGTGATGGCTGTCAGGTTGACGCGCGTGTTCCAGTCCAGCAGCAGCGCGCGCAGATGGACGAACTGGGCGCGCTGGGCGGCGTCCAGCGCCAGGTCGAGCGCCGCCGCGCCCACCAGCAGCGGCGCCAGTCCGTCATCATCCTCCGTGGCGTCAGTCGGCGTGTCGGACATCCTCAGCGCACACGCTTCTGCTTGTTGTTGAGGTAGTCAATCATCACGTATTCGGCCAGCGAGTCGGGGCTGGTATAGAAGGCGCGACCGCGGTTGACGGTGGCCATCTGGTTGACAAAGTGCTTGAGGTGTGGGTCATCCCACAGCATGAAGACGTTGATGGTGATGCCCTCGCGCGCGCAGCGGCGCACCTCGCGCAGCGTCTGCATGATGGCCTGCGGCGGCGGCGGCCAGTCGAACTGCCAGTGATCGCCCTCCTGAAAGATCGTCGGGCCGCCATCGGTAATCATAATGATTTGCTTGTTGGCGCCGCGTGACTGCGCCAGCAGCTTGCGCGCGACCATCAGCCCATGCACCATATTGGTACCCTGCACATGATCCCACTGGCCGAGGTCAATCAACTCCTCGGGCTGGTACTCGCGCGCGTGATCCGAGAAGCCAACCAGATGGAGCGTATCGCGCGGGAACTGCCCGCGAATCAGACTCTCCAGCGCGATGGCGACCTTCTTGGCAGGCGCCCACAGGTCGTTCTGCAACATGCTCCAGCTCATGTCGAGCATCACCACGGTGGCCGAGCGCGTCATGTGCTCGGTGCGATAGACCTCGAAATCGTCTTTGTCGAGCCTGACTGGCGCGCCCGCCCCCTCGCGGTTGACCGCGTTCATAATGGTGCGCTCCAGGTGCAGCTCGAAGGGATCGCCGAAGACGTAGAGCTTGGTCTGTTCGTCGCGCTCGCCGCCATAGCCGCGCTCAGGCAGGCGGTGATGGCCAAAGGCGTCCTTCTTCAACTGCGCGAAGACGTCTTCCAGCGCCTTCTGCCCGATGCGCCGGATGCCGCGCGCGGTCAGCTCGAGCCGGTCGCCGTTGCGCCGCACCATGCCCTCGTTCTCGAGCTGCTTGAGCAGCGCCTGGAGCTGTTCGAGCGCCTGCGCCTCTTCGTCGCCGACCAGCTCGCGCAGCTTCTCAGGGTCCACATCCTCGATCTCGCCCGTGCGGCGCGCGTCGCGAATCTGCTGCTCCAGCGTGTCCATCTCGCGCAGCACACCCATCAGCTGCATCGCCTCGGCCAGTGTGATGGGCTGGTCGCCGGTCACGTCGAAACGCGTGCGCTGATTGGAGGGCGAGAGCGCCTCCAGATTCATCGCCAACTCGGCCAGGTCAACTCGCAGCCGGTCATCGCCGATCAGCTCGTCCACCATCCCACGCAACTGTTCGCGCTGCTCGTCGGTCATGCTGTCCATCAGCGCCTGCATCTGCGCCTGGCGCTGCTGCATCTGCGCGACCAGGTCGTCCAGATCGTTGATGCCGGGACCGAAGAAGTCGCCATACTGCTGCATGAAGCTGTCGAAGTCTGGCTCCTCGCCCTGGGCGCGCTGCTGGAGCATCTTGTTCAGCTCGCGCACCATCTCGCGCAGCCGCGCGAGGTCTTCAGGCGTCATGTTTTGCAGCGCCTGCGTCATCCCCTGGAAGTATTGCTGCATGACCTGCTGCTGGAGCATCTGCAGCAGCTCCTGGAACTCCTGCCGCGCCTGCTCATCCATGAAGTCGTAGTCGGAGAGCTGGCGAATCTGGCCGCCGACGTCGTCAGGCAGCTCGTCGAGATAGTGCAGCTTCTTGTCGGCGATGCTCTCCAGCATGCGGCGCAGTTCGTCCTGGCTGAGGCCGCCGTCCTCCTGTCCACCCGGCTGCCCCGGCTGGCCAGATTGGCCACGCTGGCCTTGCGCGCCTTGCTGGCCGCGTTGCCCCCGCTGTCCGCGCTGCCCCTGCTGTCCCTGTTGTCCCTCCTGGCCCTCCTGGCCTTGCTCGCCCTGCTGGCCCTGCTCTCCCTGCTCTCCCTGCGCTGAGGGCTGGCCCTGCTGACTTTCCTGACCCTCCGGCTGGCCTCCAGGCTGCTGATCCAGCCGCCGCTGGATGCCCTCACGCTCCAGCTCTTTGATGCGCTCCAGCTTCTCCTTGATGTCGTCCATCACGCCAGAGAGGTTGTAGCGCTGCATCTGCTGGTCGCGGCGGCGCCTCAACCGCTCCAGCAGGTCGCGCATGCCCATGCGCGGCATGCCATCGCGCCCGGTGAAGCCCTCGCGCATCATGCGCTCAAGCGCGCGGCGCAGGTCGCCATACTTGAGGTAGTCGTCAGAGAGCGCGTCGAGGATATCCTCGGCGTCGAGATCGTCGAGTCGCTGTGAGCCATCCCAGCGCGAATAGCGGAACGGCTTGCTCAGTCGGAATCGGTCGAACATGGAACGCCTCTATTCTTGGCGCGGCTCCGGAACCTCTCCCCCTGCCCCCTCCCCTTCAGGGAGGGGAACCCGTGGCGGGGGCAGCGACGCTGGCGAGCAGCCGAGCCGTGGCGCTGACGCACGATAAGCCAGCCACACGCGATTCTCCTGCTCCCCCTCTCCCCGTGGGAGAGGGGGCTAGGGGGTGAGGTCACGACCGGCGATAGCGCGCCTGGCCCGCGACCTCATCTTTGTTCAGCCGCTTGTTGAGATGCAGCCCCTCCAGGATGAACTCGACCGCCGAGGCCACCGACGCCGGGCTGCCATGCCCCTTCAGCTTATCCACCGCCACGCGCAGGCCACCGACGCGCGAGAGCTGGGTGACGTACTCCATCGAGGGCTGGGTGGCCGAGACCTGCACGTTCAGCCCCTTCTCGAAGCCCGCCACCAATTGATCGAACTCGATCACGTCGAAGTGCTGGCGGAAGACGTACATGACGGCCTGGCGCACCAGCTTATCCACCACCTTCTCCTCGCGCACATCGCCGACCGTATCCAGCTCGATCTTGCCCGTGGTGGAGGCCAGCACCGCCGTAAGATCGCTGACGCGCGGCACGGCCTGGCGCTCCTTCAGCCGGATGGCGCGGCGCACGGCGTTGCTGATCACGTTTTCGCCGTTGGAGATGCTCGTGCGCACGCTGACGCCGGAGCGCTGGCTGATCTCGCCGCTGCGCCGCGCCTGATGCGTGATCTCGGCGATGATCTCCTTCATATACTGCGGGAAGACCACCTCGATGCCCTCAGCCTCGAAGGGGCGCATCTCCAGGTCCATGATGGCGATCTCGTGCTCGATCGTGCGCGGATAGTGCGTGCGAATCTCCGACCCCATGCGGTCTTTTAGCGGGGTGATGATGCGCCCGCGGTTGGTATAGTCCTCCGGGTTGGCGCTGGCCACCACGAACACGTCAATCGGCAGCCGCACCTTGTAGCCGCGAATCTGCACGTCGCGCTCTTCCATGATGTTGAGCAGCCCCACCTGGATGCGCTCAGCCAGATCGGGCAGCTCGTTGATGCAGAAGACGCCGCGATTGGTGCGCGGGATGATGCCGTAGTGGATGGTCAGCTCATCCGAGAGGTAGCGCCCCTCGGCGACCTTGATCGGGTCCACCTCGCCAATCAGGTCGGCGATGCTGATGTCGGGCGTCGCCAGCTTCTCGCCGTAGCGCTGGTCGCGCGCGACCCAGTGGATCGGCGTGTCGTCGCCCTCCTCGGCGATGCGCGTGCGGCAGGCCTTGCACAGCGGGCTGAGCGGATCATCGTTGATCTCGCAGCCCACGACCACCGGCGCCTCGGCGTCCAGCAGATTGACCAGGCTGCGCGCGATGCGCGTCTTGGCCTGGCCGCGCTCGCCGAGCAGCACGATATCCTGCCCGGAGAGGATGGCGTTCTCGATCTGCGGGATGACACTCTCTTCGTAGCCGATGACGCCGGGGAATAGCTCTTCGCCTGCACGCATCAGGCGGATGAGGTTCTGGCGCATCTCTTCCTTGACGGAACGGACACGATAGCCGCTCTCACGGAGCTGGCCGATCGTCGCTGGCTTGTTTGTGTGGGTCATGGAAGACACGAACTCCTTGGCGGTAGCTCTGCCGCGAATGCGGAACCGCGCGCTGGTCTGCGTCGCGTCGCTGGGGGCCAGAGGGGAGCGAAGCTGTCTACAGGGACATCTCGGTTGTGCGGCGCTACGTATCCGCTGCGTATCTCACGACATCCTCAATACGCAAGCATTCTATGCCGCGCCTCACGGTAATCGCAAGGCTGCAGGATGGACCAATAGACCAGGCGCCCGCCCGGAAGGACGAGTAGGCGCCACAGGCGTCGGCGACATGCTGCGGCGCTCAGAAGGGCTTGAACAGCATCAGCCAGAGGATGACGGCCAGCGCGCCAGCGCCCAGCGTGGAGATCAGCATGGGATGCGTAGCATCGAGCAGCGCGGCGATCTGCTTCTCCAACGACGACTTCATGTTGACTTCAGCGGCCCCTTCCGGGGCGTCGGTTGCCGCGCCCAATCGCTCCCAGGCCACCAGCAGGGCGCGCACGCGCTCCAGCGGGCCTGACCCCAGCGCGAACATGGCGACCGCCAGCGCGACCAGCAGCCCCAGCGCGGCCCAGATCCAGCCCTGGCCCCACCAGTTCCCCATGAAGCCGGCGATGATCCCTGCAAGCAGAAAGACCAGCAGGCAGCTGTTGGCGACCGTATTGCCGCTGCGCGAGAGGTCGAGCAGCGCGCTGACCCGCGCCAGATCGCGCTCACGGCGCAGCCTGAAGGTGATGACGGCTGAGGCGCCGTGGCCCAGCAGGAAGCCGAACACCCCCAGCACATGCAGAAAGACCAGCCATTGATAGAGTTGACTCACCGCAACCCCCTCCCCCAGAGAGCATGTCCAGACTTGCTTCGATGTATCAAGATATATCGTATTACACGGAAAAGTGTCAAGTCCTGGCGTTATTCGAGCAGACGATGGGAGTGGCATGTAGCGCGCATAGACAAATGGTCGGTAAGCTTGCGTAGATTGTGTACGCTGTGACTAACTATCTGGCAACGAACGACCCAGTACAGGCAGGAAGCGACGCTGCTTCGCCGAGGAGTTGTAGCGGCATGTCGCGACGCAGAGCAGCGCGGATCGGGAGCATCGAGCGCAGATTGCGCCGTATCTCGCCCTCCGACTGGCTGCGCGCCGCTGTCATTGGCTGCGCCGCGCTGGCGATACTCCTGCTGCTGTTGGCGCACGCTCTCTCTCCCGCCACGGGCCAGGCGCAGGCGCACATCGGACAGCCAGCGCCCAGTTTCAGCCTGCCGGTCGCCCAGCGCGAGCAGATCCTCCCCCAATCTGTCAACTTCAGCGGCCACGCCGCGCGCCCGACGCTGCTCGTCTTCTTCAACACGCTCTGCGTCCACTGTGTCGCGGGTGTGCAAGCGGCGCATGCGGCGAGCATGGCGGGACCACTGACTCCCAGCGGCGCGTCCGTCAACATCATCTACATTGATGCGCCCGGCGAGAATGCCGAGATTACCGGCCAGTATATGACACGGCTGGGCCTCGATGCGCCTGTACTACTCGATCACGACGCGCGAATCGCCAGCCGCTACGGTGTCGCCTACTATCCGACTATCGTGCTGGTGGATACGCACGGCGGCATCCGC
>JAICVT010000189.1 GCA_025935235.1 Ktedonobacterales bacterium
GCCCACCTGCGAGATGAAGGCTGTGTGTCCCAGCAGGGGCGCTCCGATGGCCGACCGGTTGGCGGTGTTCCACAGTTGCAGCGAGGTACCCAGCCCGCTGGTGACGAGTGTTCCGCCATCGTTGCTGAGCGACAACCCAGTGGACACCCCAGCGTCTGGGGCGATAATAGTGGACTTGAGCGTCTGCGTCGGCACGTCAATTAGATCCACCACCTCCGATCCCGCAGCGGACGAATAACCGACGAGAGCCAGCGTCTGGCCATCGCCGCTGAGCGCCCCGGTATAGCCCTCGGCCAACTGTTGCGGATCGTTTTGCCATGAGCCAGTCAGCGCGCCGGTCGCGATCTGCCATACATCCACCCGTGTCTCGCTGCAGCAGTGCGGCATCGTATCGGAGACGAGCGTAGAGCCGTCGGGCGTGAACCAGACGCCGACGAACGCGGCTGGCGAGTTGAAGGGAAAGGTCGCCACTGGTTGGCCTGAATGCGTATCCCAGAGCATGATCTGGGCAGCGGAACACTGTGGATCGGCGCAGACACCGGCCGCGAGCAGATCACTCGCCGGGCTGAACGCCAGTTCATGGCCGTTGAGGAAGGCGAGTGGTAGATGCGCCGGAATTGCCAGGTGCGCCAGCACAGCGCCGGTGGTCGAGTTGAGTAGCTCGATCTCGGCGGACGCGCAGTTGCGCGCACTCACGGCGACCATCTGCCCGTCGGGGCTGAAAGCGGTCGAGGTCACGCTGTAGGCCAATGGCGCCTGCGTGACGCAAGGGGCGATGGTGAACTGGGACCGTGGCCGCCTGGTCGTCATATCCCAGAGCGTGATATGGCCCGTGGAGGTAGCCGACATCAGTGTTTGGCTGTCAGCGCTGAAGGCTACGCTGCGCACAAATTCAGCCGTGGAGGGATGCGTATTGCCGCCCTGGAGGATGGTATCCAGATAGGGGCTGGCCTCGATAGCGCTGAAGAGTGCGTTGCGCGTGTCGTAGGACGAGAGCCGCCGCGCGCCTTCGACGCCAAGCAGCAGCGCCTGATCGAGGTTATCCGCCACAACATCGGCGTTGGCTTGCCCGGCCAGCGCTTTGGCCTGCAAGGCGGTGTTCTGCTGCTGCAACTGGCCATTCTTCGTGCGGATGGTGGTGTTCTGGGCCTGGGTCAGGCCATAGAGCGATGTGCTGATGACCGCCAGCGCCAGGGTGATGATCAGTGCGACGCTGACGCCGGTCAGCAGACGGCGCTGTCGGGCGGCTGCCGTCTTGCGGCTGGAGGTGATGTAGTCGAGCTGGAGAGCGGTGGGGCGCGGCTCCTTGTCGGCGCCGCTGGCCAGCCAGCGCTCGGCGTCGAGCAGTTCCGGCCCGCGCAAGGTCAGGTTGGCGTTCTTCTCGTTCGAGGCCCACTCACGCGCGCGCACCAGCAGGCGGCTGGAGAGATGCCAGTAGGCCAGATCAGTATCGAGGGCGAAGCGCACCTGATCGAATGCCCGCGCGAAGTCGTCGGTCTCGCGCATCCAGATCCAGTTGAGGGCGGCCAGCGGCGCCAGCGGCGGTTTGGCCTTCACATCGGGGACACTGACCGGCCGACAGGCGATGACGATCAGGCGCTTGCGGTTCTCGATCGCGTGCGTCACCTCCATGCCGCAGACCTCTGAGGCGACTGAATCTGGGCTGAGGATGAAGATGAAGGTGTCGGCGCTGTCTATGGCGCCGTAGATTTCCTTGAGCCATTCAGCCCCAGGCGGAATGCCCTCCCAATCAACCCAGGCGTCGCGGCCCGCCGCGGCCAGGGCATCGAACAGTTTGCGTACAAACGGCTGGTCAGTGCGTGAGTAGGAGATGAACACGCTGGTCATGTCGGCCTCCTCGCCGCCCACTACCCCATAGCGATGCGCAACGATACGCAACGATGCGCTACGCGCCTGCCCGCAACCCACCCAGAAAGGAAGAAGCCGAGCGCATTATATGTTGCCCGCTTCTTTATGTCTATGTTCTCCGCTATGCTGTTTTGCGTAGTGAAAACCCCTCCCTCCAGAACTGGAGGGAGGGGTTTTCAGTGAGATGTTCAGTTGAAAGGGTGAGAGAGGCGCCGCGCCAGACGCGGCGACTAACGGGCGCGCACGCCGGTCTGCTGCTCGATGGCGTTGAGCAGGGTCGCGTTGGAGGGCGTGCGCTCCATCGCGTCGAGCAGCCACTGGGTGGCGGCCTGCGTCGGCTTGTCGGCCAGCAGGCGGCGCAGCGTGGTGGCCCCACGCAGCTCTTCGGGCGTCAGCAGTAGCTCCTCGCGGCGCGTGCCAGACTTGACGGCGTCAACCGAGGGGAAGAGGCGGCGCTGCGACAACTCGCGCGAGAGGTGCAGCTCCATGTTGCCGGTGCCCTTGAACTCCTCGTAGACCACGTCGTCCTGTCGGCTGCCGGTGTCCACCAGACAGGTCGCTAGAATGGTGATGCTGCCGCCCTCCTCCAGGTTGCGCGCGGCGCCGAAGGCCCGGCGGCCTGTGTCGAGCGCCTGCGCGTCTATGCCGCCGGAAAGCGTGCGCCCGCCACCACGCGAGGCCAGGTTCTCGGCGCGGGCCAGGCGGGTCAGCGAGTCGAGCACCATGAAGGCGTCGCGCCCCGACTCGGCCACGCGCTTGGCCCGCTCCACGGCCACCTGGGTGAGCCATGCGTGCCGGTCGGTGCTCTCGTCGAAGCTAGCGGCGTAGACATGCCCGCCGCGCGGCTCCAGGCGGCTGCGCAGATCAGTGACCTCCTCGGGCCGCTCGCCAACCAGCACCGCCATCACGACCGCGTCCGGGTAGCCGAGCAGCACGGCCTCGGCCGCCTCACGGATCAGCGTCGTCTTGCCGGTCTTGGGCGGCGCGACGATCAGCGCGCGCGAGCCGAAGCCCAGCGGCGCGAAGAGGTCAATGATACGCGCCGAGATCGGGCGGGGCCCCTGCTCCAGCCGCACGCGCCGGTTCGGGAAGGTCGCCGTGAGTTGGTCGAAGTGCGGGCGCTCGCGGGCGGCGTCTGGCCCATCGCCATTGACCGAATCGAGCGCGACCAGTGAGCGACGATTGCCGCGCTCTTCCACCTGCCCGCGAATTACGTCGCCCGCGCGCAGCCCCCAGCGCCGCATGTCGTCCAGCGTGATGCGCCCTGTGCTCTGGAGCGTGCGCTCGTCGAGGACGTCGGCGGTCGCGGCGCCGTGGCCAGTGGGATACACCATGCCCGCGATCTCGACCGTGCGCGCATGTTGCTGCGGCGCGGGCGGCTGGGCGCGCTGGTTCACCGGCTGATAGGGCGCATAGCGCGAGTCCATCGGCGTGCTGGTATTGGGATTGGTGTAGAGCGGCGGCAGTGTCATCTGCTCGCGCCCGCCACGCCCGCCACGCCCTGGCTGGCCTTGCTGTCCGCCGCGCTGGTTGGGGCTGCGGCGATCCTGACGGTCTTGCGGGTAGCCGCCCTGAGTGGGCTGGTTCTGATAGCCCTGATCGTTGTGGCGGCCACCCTGGCGGCGCTGGTCGCGCTGATCCTGGCGATCCTGCGGGTAGCCACGGCCCTGCTGACCGTGCGGGTCGGCATAGCCGCCCTGTTGCGGGTAGCCGCGCTGATCCCGCTGATCCCGCTGATCCTGCTGGCCGCGATTGCGCTGGCCGCGCTGATCCCGCTGATCCCGCTGATCCCGCTGGTCCTGCTGGCCGCGATTGCGCTGCCCCTGCTGGTTGTGCTGACTATAGGGGTCGGCGGGCGCGTAGGGGCCAGCGGGCGGATAGACCGGATACGACTGGCCGCGTTGCCCACTGGAATATTGTCCCGTCGGGTATGGCTGCCCCTGTTGCGGGTATTGCGGCTGGCGTGGCTGTTGGCGGCTCGCCTCGCCGCGCCCGCGATGCTCGCCGCCCTGTCCGGCGTGGCCACCGGGCGAGTAGGGGATGGCGCCGCGTGAGCCGCCCTGCGAGCTTCTGCCGGAGGGATGCTGCGCGCCATTCGTGCCATTCGCGCCATTCGCGCCATTCGCGCCAACCGGCGCGCTGGGCTGGCCATAGAAGCGCTCCGCCTCCGGCGGCGCTTCTTGCGGCGACGTGGGCTGGTTGGCGGGCGTCGTGGCGCGGCCATAGGGGCCGCGCGGACGCACGTCGAAGCGATGGCGCAGCGGCGCAGCTGGCGACTCGGGCGACTCAGGCGAGTCGGGCGCGCCGAAAGGCTGATCCGCGCCATTCGGCAGCGCTACGCCTGGCTGGACCTGCTCGGCTTCCGCTTGCGGCGCGCGGGCGACACGGCGGCGCGTGGGTCGCGGCGCCTCGGCGCTGGCCTCGGCAGGCGGCTCAGCAGACGTGTCAACGCGCGTCTCGGCGGGCGCGGCAGCGCGGGTCCGGCGGCGCGTGGGCGCGGCGGGCGTCTCGTTCGTCGGGGGCGCGCTGTTGGCGCTGTCATCGTGCGCGGCGGAACTGGCGGCGCTGGCCGTAGCGCGGCGCGCGCGGGTGGCGCGTGGCCGTGGCGCGGCGCCCTCATGGGCCGTCAGGTCAGCCACCGGAGAGGAGGGGAGGGTCGGCGCCTGCGCGTCGCTCTGCGCGGCGGCCTCGACGCCAGAGGGCGCGGCCGCCTTCCGCGTGCGAGTTGTCCGGCGGGTAGGTAGTAAAGTATCCTGATCTTCTGGCACAGAGGCCTCCTGCAAGCACATACCTATCGCGATACAGTGGACCGGGACGGCATATCCAGGCGCGTCAGCCCGGTCGTCGGGACAGACGCAAACAATGACAGCAGTAGAGCGACGCCGCACGTCGTCCGCGCCGCTGATTGGGCGCGAATTGGGCGCGAGTCAGTCGTCAGTCAGGCGCGATGACGTAGCGATACCATGCGCGCGTCTAGCGGGCGCGTCTAGCGGGCGCGTCCAGTGGGCGCGTCGCGCGCCTCGGTGAAGCGCGCTTCGACAAATGAAACAGCGGAATTGAGCGCCGGGCCGAGCAACCAGATCGAGCGCTTGAGAGCGGCGCTGGCGGATGTGGCGCGCGATCATGGCGCGTGACGAGCGGCTGAGCAGCTGGCCGGGCAATGGCGGGAGACGCCACGCGCCATCCCTGGCAAGCGCGCGTGTTGTTCCCGGTCATGCCGCCGCGAACCGTCGAAGCGTCGAACCACACGTAATCCCACTTGAGTCGCATCAGTCGCAGTAATCGCATTGAGCCAGTGCGCTCCGAAACGCTTGCGCTGACCCATCGCTGATCCGTCGCGGGTCCATTCGCGTGGATGCGCATGACAACGGTCAAGCGAGAGAGCAAGCGTGATAGTGTGCGCCTGGTAGACGCCGGGGCGGCTGAGCCGCGTGATCGGGCGACCGGCCCCAGCGAAAACAGAGACGTTCGGGCGTTCGTCGCGGCGCATGGCGAGCGTGGCGCTGATGGTACACCGAGCAAACCTGGCAAGCCATTTAAGTGTTCGTGGCCGGAATTGAAACGCCGTAGAGAACGAGCGTGACGGGTGTGACGGGTATAGAGGCGCCCCGTTGTGCTGACTGGCGGTAAGACGCTGAAGCTGGCAAGAGCTGAAAAATCGCATCTAGCGCATCAGAAGCATCAGACGAGGCAGCGCGCTCAAAACGCACACACTAGCCTGGGTGGTCCCCCTTTGTTCTACCAGCCTGGAACTCATGGCTCCAGACCAGCGCCCTATCGCCCGGAAGAGCGCATCAACTCCCCGTCGTCTCGCTGCTGGCCCCGCGCTGGTTCTGCCTCGGCGCTGCGTTGCCATGCGGTAGCCGAACACTGGCCGACGTGTTGGCCGACTGCTGGTTGAGCATGGGCTGAGCCAGCCGGCCCGCTATGATGCGCTCTCCATCTCGCCAGCGCAATTCGTTGGCCAGCGCACACCTCGCCATCGAGATGTTTTCGCCTTCTGCCTCTGAGCCGTTGGCTTTTCGCCTTCTGACTTTCTGGCCCGCGGCGGTGAATGTGACGCCGTGGGATGGGCAGGATGGCGCGGACGGATGGAACGGACGAAACGGACGAAACGGATGGATTCCAAAGTCTGCGGAACGCCGCGAGCGTGGCGGTGGATCACGCCGGGCTGGTCGGGCGCGGGACGCATCAGAAAGGGTTGTAGCGCCCGCGACATCCACAGTATACCACGCCACGTCCAGAGGTCAACCAATCGCTCGGCCAGATGGCGGCATCCGCGGGCTGGTGGCGCGAGTGGCAGGCGCGAGTGGCTGGCGCGCGGAGCGCCCGCTGACATAGAATGGCGGTGGTGTGATCGGGTGTTGCGCGCTTCCCGCTCCTCAGCGGGAGTTGGGCCGCGAGTATGCCGGGAGTATGAGGAGTCTGCGTTGAGGGGACCATCACATGTGGTATTTGGCCTGGCTGGCGCGGTTGTCATCGCCAGCGCGACGCATGTCGCGGGGCCGTCGCTATTCGGCGGCGCGCCAGCCACGATTGACTTGCTGGCAGAGAAGGTCATCTTCTACGGCTTCGCGGCGCTGGGTGCGCTGACGCCGGACATTGACAACGCGCGCAGCACGCTGGGGCAGAAACTCGGGCCGATCAGTCGAGGCATCCAGCATCTGGCCGGGCATCGCACCTTCTTCCACAGCCTGGTGGGCCTGGGGGTTGTTGGCGCGATTGTCTGGGCAGCGCAATACGCGCTAGGGTTAGCGCTCTTTCACTTCGGGCTCATCAACACGGGCGAGGCGCTCGGCTCCGGGATCAACCTGGCGGGATTCCTGGCGCCAGGCGTCGGCATCGCCTTCGCTGGCCTGCTGATCGGCTACTTCCTGCATCTGGTGGCCGACAGCCTGACGGAGGGTGGCGTGCCGTGGTTGTGGCCGTCCAGGGTGAGATACGGTTTCCCGCCCAGCCGCCATCTGCGTTTCAAGACGGGGACCGTCTGGGAGCTGATCATCGTGGTCGCCATCTCGGTCGCGGTGATCGTGGGCATCGTCTTCGGCCGCCTGGGAGTCTAGCCAGTCGCCTGACTCCTGTACTTCCTGTGAACCCTGGCGAGCGAAGGCTGTGTCGGGCGATGACGGGCGATGACGGGCGATGTCGAGCTGGTCCCACCTGGTCCCACCTGGTCCCACCTGTTCGCGGCGGTTGTGGCTGCACTGGCGCATTGCGCGTCTGGCTATCTATCATGTACAATTGCCTCTCGCTGGCGTTGAGTCTCCACCCCTCAGACGCACGATGCCACGGCGTCTGCCTTCCGAGCGGTGACACTCCCCTCCTACGCCGCTGCTCTGTGTCTCACGGTGACTCACCTTCACGCATGGTGAGTTTTGTTATCTAGCGTTTCGCGGGCGCCGTTCGACGAGCGGAGTGCTGTTCTATGACCTCTTCCTCCTCATCCTGCATGGTAGCGGCGTCGAATCTGCCGCACTCCGCGCTTGGTGGAACGGCTGACCCTTGCGGAAGGAATAGCTCCAATGCCAGGTTTTACGTATGATGACCCAGTCGCCGACGATCCGATTCGCGCCCTCTATCGCGTCGGCGACGCCATCCTGATCCGTGACGCGACCCCAGAGCGTCTGCCAACGATGGTGCGCTACATCGCGTCGCGCCTGAAGCGCGTGGCACGGTATCACGCCGCGATGATCGAGCGGCGTCGCAATGACGCGCCTGACTCCGACCGTCCAGGTGTGACGCTGGACCGAGCCGCGCAGTTGCTGCTGGATGCGATCGAGCGACTGCCACGGGAGTCTCTGGTTGGCGCGACACGCGACACGCAGGCGCTTGCGCCGATCACCTTTCTCTATGTGTCGGCGCTTGAGGGTCTGCTAGATGAACCGATCTATGCGCGATCGGACGATCCCGTGCGGCTGATGATCGAGTATATAGCGAGCGATGTGACGCTGACGCACTTGGAGCAGAAGGTTGGTCGCTCGCCTGACTGGATCTCGAGCCAGATATCGGCGACGATTGCGGACATGTGGAACAGGCTGCCCGCGAGCCGATCAGACGAGTTCCCATTTGATCCTGAAGAGGACTTCCCGCTGTGGAAGTTGCGCCGCTTCCGCATGCTCAAGCGTGCTGGCCATGCGCTGGTTGCCAGGATGTGATCCACGTGCCCCAGCGGTTCAATTCGCGTCAATCGCCAGCGTCCGGCGCACGCGGTGTGCGCAACTTGTTCTTCGTCCACAATAGCTCAATAATGCGTTGCTGGCGATCATTTTGCACCGCGTTCGCCAGTTGGTCCAGGAAGTCGACCAGCTCGTCGCGCTCGCGTGTCGTGTAGGTTGGCTCGCCCCACAGATGCCGCATAAAGTGGTTGTAGAAGAGCTGAATGACGCGGTCGTCGTAGATCTCCAATTCGCAGAGGATGCAGCGGGTGTCGTTGTGAGTCACCCAGTAGTCGGCGATCTGCCGCATCGAAGGCGGCAGTGGCGGAAGCGCCACGCGCTCGTACGGAGAGATCCACATTTCAATCAGTAGAGACTGATCCTCTTTAGCCATAAAGAAGCACGACCAGTCA
>JAICVT010000235.1 GCA_025935235.1 Ktedonobacterales bacterium
CTGGATCGCCGAGACGCGCTACCGCGAGACGGCTGACGGCGACATCACGCTGACGCTGCAGCTCGACAACTATGCCGATCGCGCCGAGGGTATGCTGGCGCGGCTGCGCATCGCCGAAGACCTGCGCCAGCGAACGCGCGGCGTCTATCGCGTCACGCAGTCGCCGGGCGCGCAGCAGGTGGGGTTCGTCTCGCTGCGCGCGCCCAGCGCCACGGCGGGGCAGGTGATCGGGGCCAGCGTCAGCTTCATCCCGACGCTGGCGAAGACGCCGACCGGGTTGAGCTTCAGCGCGCTCGCCAGCGCCAATGTCGGCGGTGGTCCCAGCGTCACCGCTGGCACGCTGACGCCGTATGGCTGCGAGGTAACGGTGACGGCGGCGAGCGCGGGCGCTGTCACCTGGGCGGGAACCTGGACGACGGTGGGAGCGTAGCGAGCATTGGCGGCTCAGTTCATGTTGGCGAGTCGCGCTTTGATCGCCAGCGCCACGCGCCGCGCCTCGTTCGGGTCACCCTGGTTCTGGCCGGAGTGGCCAGCCGCGCTCAGCAGCGCGAAGACATCGGGGCCGCGCCGCTCCTCTGGCAGATCGACGGCGCGCGGAATCAGGTGGATGTGCAGGTGCGCCACCGACTCCGCGAAGAGCGCGGCGTAGACCTTCGCGGGAGCCAGCGTCTCGCGCATCGCCTGCGTGATGCGCTGCAGCAGCGGGCCGAGCGCGGCGGCCTCGTCGGCGGTCAGGTCGGCCAGGCTCTCGACATGCCGGGGCGGCTTGAGCACGAGCCAGCCGACCATCGGGATCGGCTCGAAGGTGTGCTCCAGCCGCCAGAGGCCGTCGTCATAGAGCGCGCCGCCCGGCGCGACGATGGCTCCGCGATTGGCGCGGCAGGCGACGCAGGTCGCGGTCGTCGAGTCCATCAGTCTGATCCTGCTTTCATTTGGGAGTGAGATGAAAGACGTGCAAATGAGAGGAGGCGCCAGCGGAAGCGATTATACGACGACAGTTGCGCGTGATGTGCGAGTGACGTGTGTGAGGTGGAGAGAGGAGTGAGCGAGATGGCGGCGAGTGTGATGACGAATTGCCAGAAGGCGACCCAGATGGCGGGCCGGGTCGTGCTATTCATCGGCACAGAGTGCAGGACGTGGAGCATCGCGGACTTCGCGAGCGCGGCGCGCAATGCGCGGGCGATGGGGGTGGATACGATCTCGCCCAAGCGACTCGATGGCGGCATCCCGTGGTATGGCGACGCGGCGCGGCTGCGCCAGGAGCGCGCCGCCGTGCTGGCGGAGGGCTGCGGCTATCTGCCGTTCGCCTATTGCTATGGGCCGCGCTTCGGTGAGGCGCAGATCGCCGACGAGTGCCGCCTGCTGGCCGAGATGATGGCGGCCAACGACGGCTCGATCTGCGCCGACATGGAGGTCGAGTGGAACGGGCATGTCGCGGACGCCGAGCGCTTCGAGCAGTTGATGCGACCGGTGGATGGGCTGCTCTACGTGACGAGCTGGTCGGACCCGCGCCAGCAGGACTGGCTGGGCGTGACCCGCGCGCTGGCGCCGTGCGTCAACGCCTGGGTTCCACAACAGTACGACAACTGGCTGGCCACCCAGGAGGGCCAGCTGACCGCGCTGGGCGAGACGTGCGTGCAGCCCGCCTTC
The DNA here is from genome assembly GCA_025935235.1 of Ktedonobacterales bacterium. GTDB lineage: Bacteria > Chloroflexota > Ktedonobacteria > Ktedonobacterales > JADMIN01 > JAKAIY01. The sequence continues at coordinate 1,651 of JAICVT010000235.1, forward strand.
GATCTGACGGGCGAGTTCGGCGCCAACGATCCCTTCGCGCTGACCCGGCAGGCGCTCTCTCGCGGCCACACCACCATCTGGCTCTGGGAGTATCAGCCCGCGCTGCGCAATCCCAACCTGACCCGCAGCATCGCCGCCGCGATGGGCAATCAACTGGCCAGCGGCGCGCCGGTCACGCTGCCCGCGCCGACCCGCCCGCCACGTCAGCGCGTCTACATCGTGCGCGCGGGCGACACGCTCTCGGCCATCGCCATCCGCCTGAACCTGCCCAACTGGTATGCCGACCTCTACCTGCTCAATCGCGCGACGATCGAGGCGGCGGCGCAGGCGCATGGGCGGCCCAACAGCCAGAACGGCGCGCTGATCTATCCGGGCGAGGCGCTGACCTATTAGCGCGCCAGAGGGGAGGAGACGAGCGATGCAGCCGAAGGGAACTGGCAGCCTGTGGAGCCGGGCGCGCGCCTACGCCGCACTGACGCCAGCCGAGCGGGCGCTGCTGCGGCTGGCGGAGGGGCTGCTCTGCGCGGGGCTGGTGGCGGCGCTGCCCGTCATCGCCGATGCGCTGGGCCGCCAGCCGATCAACTGGAGCGATCTAGGCAGGGCGGCGCTGGCGGCGGGCGCCACGGCGATGCTGCTGGCGCTCAACAAGTATCTGCGCGCCCACAGCGATCCGCCGCTGACGACGTAGGGCGCGCGGGCCAGCGATTGAAACCGCGCCTGAAGGCGGCGTGCGCGCCGCCGCGAGACCCGCCTACGCGGGTCCAGGTCCGGCATCCTCGCGTCTGCGCAGGCGGACTTCGCAGCCCGCAGAGCTTCCCAGGCGCGGTTTTAACCGCCAGCTCCATCAGACATGCGGCAGGCCGCGCAGCTTGTCGGGATTCCCGATCACGCGCAGTTCGTGGATCGCGTGGTCGGCGACAGTCACGCCGATGAAGATCACGGGCGCGCCGTCCGTGCGGAAGATGATGGCTGGCTCGCCATTGGCCCGCGTGATCTCCACCTCCACAGGCCGGGGATAGTTGCGCATCGACCCGAGGATGAAGCGCGCCACGGAGCTTGCGCCGTGCAGCGGACGAGTCGCCGCGCCCTTGGCCTTGCCGCCGCCATCCGTCCACAGCGTCACGTCGTCGGCGAGCAGGCGCGTTAGCGCGTCGAGGTTGCCATCGCCGACGGCGTCCATGAAGCTGTGGAGCAATTGCGCGTGCCGCTCGGCCGAGGGCGTGAAGCGCGGGCGCTGCGCGACGATAAACTGCCTGGCCCGGCGGAAGATCTGCCGACAGGCCGCCTCCTCCTTGCCGATGATCTCGGCGATCTCGGCAAAGGAGTAGTCGAATACCTCATGCAGCAAGAACACCGCTCGCTCCGGAGGCGTGAGACGCTCCAGCAGCACGAGGAAGGCCATCGAGAGCGATTCCTGCGTCTGCGCCTGCGCCAAGGGCATATCATCCTCTGTGATCAGTGGCTCTGGGAGCCACGGCCCGACATACGTCTCGCGCTGGGCGCGCGCGGATTGCAGTTGGTTGAGGCAGAGCCGCGTCACCACCGTGCTGAGGAACGCCTCCGGCGATCTGATCTCGTCTGGCGCGTCGTTGGCTGCGTTGTGGTAGCGCAGGTACGCCTCTTGCACGGTATCTTCGGCGTCCGTGACGCTGCCCAGCATGTGATAGGCGATGGAGAACAGCTTGCCGCGCGCGGCTTCAAACTGGTTCAGGGTCTGGTTCATGGCTCGTTTCCCTGTATCCCCGCGCTCCTTGCGCTGATGCTAGCGTCGGCGCGCGCCGACCGCTACCCGCGGCGTGTCGTCCACGTGTGGCTCCGCCTGTGGCGCTGACTGTGGCGCCGCCTGCCGCCGCGCCCTCGCATAGCGGCCCTTGCCTGTCCACAGATATGCGCCCAGCGGATGCTTGTCGCGCTCGGCGCTGGTGGCCAGGTAGTTGAGGCCGAACGCGCGGATGCTGGCGGCGATCCGCCCGGTGAAGTAGGGCGCGCGGGCGATGTCGTCGGCGGTCTTGCTGAAGCCGATGCCATCGCCATGCCCCAGCGCGATGCCCTGGCCGATATAGGCGAAGCTCAGCGGCTTCGGCGCCCTGCCGTGCAGGATGTCGCTGACGCAATCGGCCCCATGCGCCCCTAATATTAGGGCGGTGAAGGCGCTCATGCGCAAGGGCGCGCCCGGCTCCTCGCGCGCGTGGGCAGCGTCGCCGATGGCGAAGATGGCAGGATCAGTGATCGAGCGCATGTAGGGGTCGATGATGATCTGGTCGCGCGCGTTGACGGCCAGCCCGGCCTCACGCGCCAGCGACGGCGCGGTGAATCCACCCGCCCAGACACACAGATCGTGCGGCAGGCTGCGTCCGTCGGCGAGCGCCACGCTGTCGGCGCGCACCTCGCTGATGCGCGCCTGCTCGACGATGGCAACGCTCTGGCGCTCCAGCGAGCGGCGCATGTAGCGCGCGACCCTCTCGCCGATGAACGCGCCGAACACGCCCTCCGTCACCAGCGCGACCCGCAGCTTCGGATACGACGACGCCAGCTCCGCCGTCGTCTCGATGCCCGTGGCGCCAGCGCCGCAGACGACGATCCGCGCGCCCGCCGGGAGCTGTGGCAGCGCCGCGCGCATGGCCTCGGCCGAGAGCGGCCCGCGCGGCGCCAGCGTATACGCATGCTCGGCGGCGCCCGTCACGCTGGCGCGCTCGGTCGCGCTGCCCAGCGCGTAGATCATGGTGTCATACGTCAGCCGCCGCTCAGCGCCTTCGGCGGGCGCCAGGCTGATCGCTTTGCGCTGCGGGCTGATGGCCGTCACGCGGGCCTGGACGAAGGTGATCCCCGTTCCCGCCAGCGTCGCCGGAATCGAGCGCCAAGGAATCGGGTGGTTGGCCGCGTATTCATGCAGGCGCAGCCGCTCGGTGAAGGTATCCGTCTCGTTCACCAGCGTGACGCTGACGGGCAGGTCGCGCGTCTTGCGCGCCAGCCGTGTGGCGCAGAGCAGTCCCGCGTAGCCCGCGCCCACGATCACGACGGAGGTTGTTGGTTGTGGTTGTCGCATCGCGTGTCGTCCTTTCGGTCTCCGATGAAGCGCATTGCCGCGCCTCTGGAATGGAGACCGGCGAGTGGCGCGCTTCGTGACACCCCAACCCTATCCGCCGCAACTCCCGTGGGATCTCTCGTGGGATCTATCGCGCGTGGCGCCAGCGACGCAGCGCCCAGACCAGCGCGCCGATGCCCGCCGCGCCGACCAGCAGTCCCACCGCGACCCCCAGATACGCCTGCTGGTAGCTGAAGTGGCTCAGCCCCAGGCCAAACAGTGGGAAGAGCGCGATCATCTCGGCGCTGAATAGTCCCGTCTCCAGCGAGAGGACGGTGGCGCGCTGGGCCTCGGGCGCCCGCGTGTTGATCGCCGTGCTGATGGCTGGCACGAACAGCGCATCGCCCGCGCGGAAGATGAGCAGGAAGCCGACCAGCCCCACCACGGGCTGCGCGCCGCTCATCAGCAGCAGGCCCAGCGCCACGCCCGCTACCAGCGCCGGAATCAGCCAGCGGCGCGAGACATGCGCGATGATGCGCGGCGCGGCGCCGGTGTAGAGGAAGTCGAGCACGGCTCCCACGCCGAAGATCACGCCGATGGCCGCGGCAGTGTAGCCCACCCCCTGAAAGTAGAGCTGGGTGTAGTAGTTGGAGGTCGTGAAGACCGTTCCCTCCAGCGCCGAGAGCAGCAGCAGCCCCAGCAGCAGCGGGCTGCGCCAGGCGGCGGCCAGCCCCGCGCGCACATGCGCCAGCGGATGCAGCCGCTCGCGCACATCGGCGCTGGCTGCGGCGCGCTCCGGACGCAGCGCGGGCAGCAGCAGCAGCGGGCCAATTGCCAGCGCCACGCTCACCGCCCGCGCGATGAACGGCGCAGCGGGATTCCAGCGCAGCAGGAAGCCGCTGACGCCCGCGCTGGCCGCCGAAGCGATCAGCGTGAGGACCAGGAAGCGGCTGTAGAGACGGCTGTAGCGGCTGGCGACGGCGCTTGTCTCGGCTCCGGGACCAAGGCTCTCGCTAGCCAGTGTCCAGACGACGGCCTCCTGCGCGCCGCCTTTGAAGGCCCACGAGAGGCCGGAGAACGCGAAGGCCACCGCGATCGTGGTCGGCGTGGGCGCCAGGAAGAGCGCCGCGCTGAAGGCGCCGCAGACGCAGGCGGCCACCAGGCTGGCGCGCCGCCCGACCAGATCAGCAAAGACACCGGTCGGGATTTCGGCGACGAGCTTGGCGATGTGGAACAACATCTCGAAGAGGCCGATCGCCAGCGGGCTATAGCCCTTCGCCGCCAGATAGATCAGCCAGATAGCGTTCTCGGTGTCCAGGTTGGCGAGCACAGCGAAGACGCCAAAGGCGCGGCCCCAGCGTGGCGTGGCGGGCGATTGTGGCGCGCGTGGCGTGGCGGCCGCACGCCGGGTGGCAGGCAGATTGAGCAGGTTGAGCAGACTCATGGGAAGGTGACGCTCTCTCGATCAGGGAACAGACAGCTATCAGGGGGTGAGAGCGCCCGGCGGAAGATGGAGGGAGATTGCGAGAGAGGCTGGAGAAGCGTCGCGCGTCGTCATACCGCGCCGCTCGCGCCATCTCAGGCGCGGCAAGGGTATAACGATAGAGTGGCGCGCTCGATCACAGCCGCGTAAGCAATCGCAGCATGCGCTGCGGCGCCGGGCTTACGCGGCCTTGTCGCCCGTTTGAGGGCGTCGGTGGCGTAGCAGGCGACTGACGCCGCTGCGCTGGTGTGCGGAGTGGAGCTGTTGCATGCGAGGCATCATACCGCCCGCGAGCGGCGTTCGTCAATTCTGGCAGGATCGAGCATGCGACGGGACCGGAGCCTGTCTGACGCATGGAGCGGGAAGTATTTCCCCGTCATGTGGAGAGTTCGGCGCACAGGGCTCGCTCGATGATGATCCACGCTCGCGAGGTCAGGCAGCCCGACAGATCGAGCCTCCAGCGCATAGCGCCGCTCTGAAGGCTCGAAACTCTCAGCTCTCTCCTGATTGCGATGGGACCAGGTCACCCGAGATGCAAGGTTCCGAGCGCCGGGGCCAGGTCAGGCCAGCGCAGCGCGGCCAGCCCGATAGCGAGCGCCAGGAACACGAGCGGGATGCTGATGGAGGAGAGCTTGTCGCGCAGGACAACATGCGTGAGCGTCGCGACGAGGAAATAGGCCACGATCCACAGTGCGGCAAGCGCCCCCACCATTGGGAAGAAGTCGCCAGCCAGCAGCGTGATAGCCCCGATGAGCCCGATGACGCCAGCCAGCAGGCTATACCACCGCGGCATGCCCAGTTCCGCCCAGCGTTTGACGAGCATTGGCGAATTGGAGAAATTCAGAAAGACCGCGTACGCCATGAACAACCCGAACAGGCCTTCGAACGCCAGGACGCTGATGGATACGGCTGTGCCCATCAATACACCTCATGTTCTTTGAGGCCCACCACTAGC
>JAICVT010000483.1 GCA_025935235.1 Ktedonobacterales bacterium
CGAGGGATTGACCTTGCCCGGCATGATGGAGGAGCCGGGCTGCACGGCGGGCAGCACGATCTCGTAGAGGCCAGTCGCGGGGCCAGACGCCAGCAGGCGCAGATCGTTGGCGATCTTGGTCAGGTCGGTCGCCAGCACGCGCAGCGCGCCCGACACCTCGACAAATGACGCCATGCTCGGCGCGATCTGCGTCAGCGATTCGGCGCGGCGGAAGGGTTGACCCGTCAGCTCGCTGAGCTTGCTCACCATGCCAGCGATGTACGCTGGCTCGGCGTTCAGCCCGGTTCCCACCGCTGTGCCGCCGATGTTCAGCTCATAGAGCGTATCGAGGCTATGGCGCAGGCGGTCGGCGTCGCGGCGCAGCGTCAGCCCGTAGCCCGCGAACTCCTGCCCCAGCCGAATCGGCGTGGCGTCTTGCAAGTGCGTGCGCCCCGACTTGACGATGTGATCGAACTCGCGCCCTTTCTGCTCGAAGGCGGCGGCCAGGCGCTCCAACTCCGGCAGCGTCTCGTGGATCATCAGCACAGTCGCCACGCGCATGGCAGTAGGGAAAGTGTCGTTGGTGGATTGCGCCATGTTGACATGGTCATTGGGATGGACCTGGCTGTAGTCGCCGCGCTTGCCGCCCAGCAACTCGGTGGCGCGGTTGGCCAACACCTCATTGGCATTCATGTTGTGCGAGGTACCCGCGCCAGCCTGGTAGACATCCACCACGAACTGGTCGCGCCACTGGCCCGCCAGCACTTCGTCCGCCGCCGCGACGATGGCGTCGGCGGCGCGCGCATCCAGCCGACCGGTGTCGCGATTGGTCAGCGCGGCGGCCTTCTTGACCAGCATCGTCGCGCGAATCATCGCGGGGTGCGCGCGCAGCCCGCTGATCGGATAATTCTCGACGGCGCGCTGTGTCTGGGCGCCCCACAGCGCGCCAGATGGCACAGCCAGCTCGCCAAGTGAATCATGTTCGATACGCGCATCCGCCGCAGCGGCGTTCTGATTGCTCATATTGAGTGCCTCCCGTGAGGAGCGACAGCGCTCCCTGTCCGCGCCAGAAGCGTCTCCGGCCCGCGCTGAAAAGTGTATCACGCGGGCGACCAGTCGCCGGCCGCCGACCACAGTCGCATCTTTGTACTGGATTTGCGCACTGTAGTTGCAATCTGAAACTCATCAACGTACACTACCTACGCTACCCGTCCGCGAAGAGGCTCTCCCGCGTCAACTGAGCGTCACGAGCGCGCTTTGCCGCGATGCCCAGGGATGAAGGCATGAAACATGAGAAGCCTATGAATCAGGGTCCGCTCTCGCCTCCACGCCTGCTGGTGGTGGACGATGACAATGATTTGCGCGGCTTCCTCGAAGACTTTCTGCTCGAGGAGGGCTATGCGGTCGATACCGCCGCGACACTCGACGAGGCGCTGACACTGCTCGACCTGCGGCTCTACCACCTCGTCGTGACTGACCTCCTCACGCACAGCGTCGCCGCCCCGCTCAGCACGGCATTGACCATCCTCGCGCATGCGCGCCCCACGCCGGTCGTGGCGCTCACCGGCTGGAATATCGGCGCCGAAGAGGTGAAGCGCGCGGGCCTGCTGCGGTTGATCCGCAAGCCATTCGACCTGGGCGACCTGCTGAAGACGCTGGAGGCGTGCATTAAGGTCACGCTCACTCCAGCGCAGCAACGTCAGGAGGCCACGGCGCTGCGGTTTTACATGCAGTTGACCGATGGCGACTCCGAAGGCCTCAGATCGCTGTGTACGGACGACCTGTGCGTCTACGGGACCGGCACGACTGGCGCGACCGGCGCGACGGGCGCGACCGGGACGCCGCATAATGCGCCCCCCAGTGCGATCCGCGGGCAGAAGGCTGGGCGCGTCTACCTCGTAGAGCGGCTGGCGGCGTATCCCCATGCGCGCATGGACGACCACATCACGTTCCCACAGCCAGGCGGCCTGGCGCTGCGCTACCTGCTGAGCTGGCAGCCAACAGAAGATACGGAGGAGCGCACGCGAGTGAGCAGCGCGGCCTATCTCCAGTTCCGCGGCGCGCGCATCAGCCAGATCACGCTGACCGCGCCTGAGCGCTTCACCGCCGCCATCGCGCGCCTGCGGCCAGCGCTCTCCGAGACTGAGGACTGCCAGGACTGAGGGCGCGACCTCACCCTCCAGCCTACTCCCCTGCGAGGGGAGTGGGAGCAGAGGAAGCGGCGTCAAAATAGCTCGTCCAGCTCCTCATACCAGGCGAGCCGCCGGGCGTCGAGCGGGGTGAGGCCGTAGGCGGCGAGGAAGCGCCGCTCCCATGGCGCGCCGAGATTGTGGCGCACGCTGCGCGCCCCGATGGCGAGATCCTGGTAGCGGTCGGCCACGCCGGCGCGGCCCCAGTCGAGATAGGCGGAGACGCGCGTGGCGTCGGCGGCCAGCAGAAGGTTGGACAGGCTGTAATCGCCGTGGGTGACGACCAGATCGGCGGCAGGCTCGGCGGGGCGGGTCGCCGCCAGCCGCGCCAGCAGCTCGCGCGCGCCATAGCCGTAGTCGGCGCGCACGGCCTCCTCATCCGCGATGCCCGCGCCGATGACCCACTCCGCCTGCGCCAGCCGCTGGTCGAGCCGCGCATCGAAGGGGCAATCGGCGATCGGCAGGCTGTGCAGCCGCCGCAGCCCCTCGGCCAGCCGCTCGGCAACGCGCTCTGGCTGGCCCGCAAAGGCTGGATCGCAGGCCATGCGTCCCGGCGCCTCGGCGAGCAGCAGCCAGCCGCGCTCAGCGTCATCCTCGCCCGACTCAGCGCCCGACTC
>JAICVT010000218.1 GCA_025935235.1 Ktedonobacterales bacterium
AGCCGCCGCACCAGTTCGTGCTGGCTGGCATGGTAGATCAGCGTCTCCAGATCCGGCTCGGTCACGACCACTACGCCGCCGGGGCGCGTCACGCGCGCCATCTCAACTAGCGCCCGCGCCGGGTCGGCGCAGTGGATCAGCACCCGCTCAGCGCGGCAGCCGTCGAACGTGGCGTCATCGAAGGGCAGCGCGAGCAGATCGCCGAGGACGAATTCGCCGGGGTACTGCGCGTCAGCCGACAACTCTCTGGCCTTGGCCAGCATCGCCTCGCTGTTGTCCAGCCCCACCACACGGCCAGACGCGCCGACCAGCGCCGCCAGCGCCCGCACATCGTCGCCGATGCCGCAGCCGACATCGAGCAGGCGCATGCCCGCGCGCGCGCCCAGCAGGTCATAGCTCAACTGCTGCCGCACGCGGATACCCTGCGCGCGACCGCGCAGCAGGAACTGGACATACGCCTCAGGATGCGCGGCGGTATCCACATGGTCGAACTCGCTGCTGGCAGGCAATGGCTGGCGTGTGGGGTCTGTTGACGTGATGGGATACCTCTTTCATCATGGAGGTGGTCGGCCAGGCGGCGCGACCGGCACAGTAGAACATCGCGTCAGTGGCGCTGGCGCAGCAACGCGCGCAGCCGGCGCGTCCGTTCCCGCAGCGCCGCGAACTGCGTGGGCGACGGCTCGCGGTGAGCATAACGCGCCCGGACGTAGGCCTCGCTGACCGCTCGCAGATCATCAGCATGCTGTGTGTCGCCGACCATGAATGGCGGCGCACTTTGCAACCGAGTCTCATATTCGCGTGGGGTCTGTTGTGGCTCACGCGGCAGTCCGTGCGAGGCGGCCTGCCACAATAACCCGCGATAGAGCGCTCGCATGCCGTCAGGCGCCTCAGCAGCGACCAGGCGCGGGCGCCGGTGGAGCAGCGTGCGTAGCTGCTCGCGCAGCAGACGCCAGCCATCGAGCGACTCGCGTTCCTCATCCGGGTTCGGCTGCTGTAGTCTGCGCTTCGCGAGCAGGAACGCCCGCACGAGCGCCACTGCCAGCGCGGCGAGGGCCACGCAGGCGAGAATTAACAGCAGATAGGCCGTGACAGGTGGCGCTGTCAGCGTCACGTGCGCGGGGTGGATCAGCTTGGGATGCGCAGGCGGTCCTGGGCTCGGTGTGTCTTGAGGCAGCGAGAAGGCCGGATGCGGACGAGCGGCGAAGAGCGCGGCCAGCAGCGCGAACAACGCGGCGAGGCCGGAGCGAACGAAAATGGTGTAGAGCAACTCAGGCGTGGTAGCGAGCATGATAACGAGCGCCAGCCCAACGATGACTGCCGATACCAGCGCCGCCCAGCGGATCTGCCGCCCCTGCGACCGCAGAAAGATGGGATCCACATCGGGCGTCTGGCGCTCGACGTTCGTCATGGTGAGCGTGAGCGCCAGCAGCCCAAAGAAGACGAGCGCGGCCAGCAGCGACGCGAACTGCCACAGCGCCATCGCGCGCGCATCAGGCGCCGCTGCCGCCAGGAAGAAGAGAGTCGCCGCCACGGTCACCGCCACGCTCAAGAAGAATCGCCGAAGCGTACGTGCGGCATCAGGAAGGCTCACGCCGTCGCTCGCGCTGGCCCACCAGACGTAGAGCGCGATGGCCAGCAGGCCAAGGTGGGTCGGCGTCGGCCCCATGTCGAGGAAGATCGCGTAGACCATGTCGTTCGTGAAGAACAGCTCGGGAGCTGTAGCGGCGTTGGCGGGCGAGAACACGAGCAATGCGACGTAGATGGCGAGGACCGGAGTAAACGCGGCTGCCATGTGCGCCAGTGGGCGCGCTCCCCGCAGGCCGCGACCGACGACCCATGCCACCAGCCCCCCAGCCAGCAGAAACCACAGCGGCGCGGCCACCTGCGATGGCGACTGGCGTTGCGCCAGGCACAGCGCGATCAACCAGGCGTAGAGCGGCGCCACGACGATGAACACCGCTGCGCCAATGGCGAGCGTGGCGATGGCTCGCTGGCCCATCGCGCCGCCAGCGAACGTGGGCCAGCGGCTCGCGGGTGGTATGGACGCCGCTGGAGACTCTGATGGCGTCATCGTCAGCCTCCCCTTTCTGGCTCATGCGCGGACGCCATCGCGGGCTGCCGCAGCTCGATGAACGCAGCCCTGGCGCCGTGAGTGAGTCGCCGCGCCAGATCGGTTCCCAGCGCCTCGCCCAGCAGCGACTGCCAGAGCGCTCGCCCACCGATGATATGGCTGACGAGATGGGTCAGCGCGGGCGAGGGCAGCGGCGTGTCCGCGGCGGCTTCGGTCTGCGTCAGCATCAGCGTGACGGGGTGGCCGTTTGTCTGCGCCCGGCGCAGGGTGGCGAGCAGGCCGGCGTCGAGCGCTGAATCAGCCCCGATATAGACGACGGTCGCTCCCAACGGCAGCCGCGTGAGCTCGCGCGCCAGCACCGCCTGCATCGGCGTCGTCTGGATCGTCATCAGGCGACCCAGGCCATCCTGGATGGCCCCCAGTTGTCGCGCGCTGGCGGAAGGAGGCAGCCTGAGCAGTCGTCGCGCCTGGGCGAGCCGCACCGTGGGTGGGCGCGGGCCGTGAGCGGCGGCCGGCTGGTCGAGTTGGGCAGGGGCGTTCGCGCAGATGCCCACGGAGAAGCGTTGCGCATGCGCCCAGGTCGCCACCGACGCCGCCGCGCAGATCGCCAGTTCCGAGAGCGCCGCATCTGTCGCCGTTTGGCCAGCCCACACGCGCAGATCGAGGAAGATCACCAGCGCATGCCGCGTGGAAGGATCATAAATCTTGCTCTGCAGCGCGCCCGCCCGCGCGGTCGCCTTCCAGTGGATGCGCCGTGGATCATCGCCGGGCGCGTAGTCGCGGATGCCACTCACGCGCAGCGGGTCATCGAGCAGGCGCGTGGAGGAGCGATGCTCACCAAACGGCGCGACGCTCGGCAGGTTCAGCCGCTCCAGCGACGTCACCAGCGGTCGCACGATCAGCGTCGCTGGCGTCTCCATATCTGCCTGCGCCGTCTGGATGCCGAACGGGTCGCTCGCTCGCAGCGTGGTCGGGCCAAGGTGGTAGACACCGCGCTCCACCGCCAGCAGCTGGTAGCGCCTCCGCAGACGCTGATAGCCCGACAGCGCCAGCGTCAGCCGCAGCGTGGCCCGCCCGATGCGCTCCGATGGCGCGAGCGTGCGGCCCTGCACGATCAGGCCATCGGGAAACTCGTCGCGCACCTCCAGCCAGGAGAGCGGCAGCGGCTTGCGATTCTCCACCGCTACCTCGACTTCGACGACGCTCCCCAGCGGAATCGTGCGCTGGGCGATGCGCCGATTGAAGCGGATGCTGCGCAGCCCGTAGCGATACCAGAGGTTGGGGACGATGTCGAGGCTGGCGAGCAGCGCCGCTCCAAGCAGGAAGAGGGGTTGCTGCGACGCCAGACTGATGATGCTCAGCGCCAGCGCCGCGACCAGCGCCGCGTGGCGGAGTCGCCCCGCCCGGCGTTCTCGCGGGCTGGGTGGACGAATGCGCAGCGCGGCGTCGCTCAGCGGTGGATCAGCGGGCGCTGGCTCCTGGGCGCCAATGGTGGCGGATGTCATGGGTTCCGCGCTGCCCAGATCACGCTGCCGCGCGCTCATGGGAGGCCCGCCCCTGACGCCTCGCCAGCGCTAGCGCGTCGTAGATCCTCGACTGGAGCCGGGGTAGAGTGGAGCGCGCTCTCGAGGATGCGCTCGGCGCTGTCGCGCTGGAGGCTGCTCTGCACGGTCAGCAAGAGGCGGTGGGCCAGCGTTGATTGCGCCAGCGCTTTGACATCATCGGGCAGCATGTAGTCGCGACCGGCCAGCGCCGCATAGGCCTGGGCGGCGCGGTAGAGCGCCAGCGATGCGCGCGGACTGGCGCCCAGCTCGACATCTGGATGCTCACGAGTGGCGCGCACCAACGTCAGCAGATAGTCGGTGACGGCGGGCGAGACATAGATGGAGCGCACGACCGGAAGCAGACGCAGCAGATCCTCGCCAGACGCGACTGGCTCCAGCGTATCGAGCGGCTGGGTCAGCTTAAATCGGCCAAGGATCGCGCGCTCCTCGTCGAGCGTGGGATAGTTGACCCGCAAACGCAGCAGGAAGCGGTCGAGTTGCGCCTCTGGCAGCGGAAAGGTGCCCTCCAGCTCGATGGGATTCTGCGTCGCGATCAGCATGAATGGACGCGGTAGCGGCATAGTGGCGCCATCCACCGTCACCTGGCGCTCCTGCATCGCCTCCAGCAGCGCCGACTGTGTGCGTGGCGTGGCGCGGTTGATCTCATCGGCCAGCGCGATGTTGGCGAAGATGGGGCCTGGACGAAATTCAAACTCGCTCAGCTTCTGGCTGAAGTAGCTGACGCCCGTGACATCACCGGGCAGCAGGTCGGCGGTTCCCTGGATGCGCGCGAAGGGCACATCGAGCGAGCGGGCCAGCGCTTTGGCCAGTACGGTCTTCCCCAGCCCCGGCACATCCTCGATCAGCACGTTTCCTTCGCTCAGTAGCGCGACCAGCAGGAGGTCAATAGTCGCCGCCTTGCCGACGATGACGCGCTCCACATTGGCGCGGATCATCCGCGCCGTCGCGCCGAGCCGTTCCAGACCCTCCGCCAGCGCCTCTCCCGTAAGCTGGCCGCCGGCGGGCGCGCTTCCCTGATCCCTGTCGCTGCTCATGCTTCCCTCCTGCTCCTGACGCGACCCATGAGGACGCCAGACAATTTTCCGAACAGTGCGGGGGAATGCGCGTAGGACGCGAGAAACGAGCGCTCTTTTACGGTCGCTGGGCAGAGCGGAGAAAAAGTCGCCTGGAGGAGTCAAGCGTGGTCGGGGGTCGGGCGCGCTACTCCAGCCACGGCAACGCGTCGTTGAGCAGCAGCGCCTGCGCCTTCTCGCCGGGGCGGATGACGCCCTCGCCTTCGGGGACGATCAGCAGGGCGGTGGCGCCTTGCAGCGACGAGATAAGATGCGAATCCTGCGCGCCGGTGGTATGCGCCACGAGCTGGCCATCGTCTGAGGCCAGCCGCACCCGCACGAACTGACGCCGGTCCGCGCGCCGCTGCTCCTCGCCTGCCAGGGTGACAGTGATGCTGGGCCGCTCCACTCGCGCCGCGCCCAGCATCCGCCGGATGGCGGGGCGCCCGAACAGCTCGAAAGTGACGGCAGCGGAGACGGGATTGCCCGGCAGCCCCAGCAGCGGAGTCTCGCCGAGAAAGCCGAACGCCAGCGGCTTGCCGGGGCGGATGCGCACGCGCCAGAACTCCATCTCGCCCTGCTCGCCGAGCATCTGCTTGACGAGGTCATAGTCGCCGACCGAAACGCCGCCGGAGGTCAGGATCAGGTCGTGGCCTTGCGCCTGCGCCAGCTTCTCGCGCAGCGCGTCGGCGCGGTCGGGCGCGGCGCCCAGCGCGACGGGCGTGGCCCCGGCGCGGGCGACGGCGGCGATCAGATAGGGGGAGTTGCTGTTGTAGATCTGGCCGGGCTTGAGCGGTTCGCCCGGCGCGACCAGCTCGTCGCCCGTCGCCAGAATCGCCACACGCGGGCGCCGCCGCACACGAACCGGCGAGACGCCCAGCGAGGCCAGCAGCGCGATCTCCGCCGGGCCAAGCTCCACGCCCGCCCGCGCCAGCAACGCCCCTGGCCGCACGTCCTCACCGGCATGGCGCACGTTAGTTCCCGGCGCCACTGGCTGGCGGATCGTCACCCAGCCGTCTGCCACCTCGGTCAGCTCCTGCTGCAGAGCGGCGTCGGCTCCGGCGGGGAGCGGCGCGCCCGTCAGGATGCGAATCGCCTCGCCCGGCTGCGCCTCGTCTGCGTAGACGCTGCCTGCGGCGACCTCGCCCACCAGCCGCAGCCGCACGGGCGCCTGCTCGCTCGCCGCGCGCGTATCCGCTGAGCGCAGCGCATAGCCATCCATCGCCGAGTTGGTGAAGGGCGGCGAGGACTCCCTGGCCAGCGCATCCTCTGCCAGCACGCGGCCCAGCGCCTCCGTCAGGGGCGCCTGCTCGGCCTCCAGCGGATGAAAGCGCGCCAGCACGCGCTCGCGCGCCTCTTCGACCGACAGCATCCTTCACGACCTCCAGATCATCCATTCGCCAGCCATGCTCGCCACACCAGAGTATAGCGCAGCAGACAGGATATGTTGAGATGCGTGAAAACTCACCAGCAATGGTTCGTCTCCAGGAGCATGTGGGCGCCGCTGTTCATCTCGCGAGGCCCATCCAAGGGTCTCAATGAGGGTAAAAGTCGCATGCGCATGCGTCTCTGGATCGTCTCGCTGGTAGCGCTGACGCTCACTGGCTGCGCTCTGGCGCCCGCCGGTCGCGAGCGCGGGGCGGCAGCGCCAACCTCGACGCCGCTCGCGCGAGTGACCTCGGCCCAGGTGGTGCGACTGGTCGCGCTCGATCAAGCCCCAGCATTTAGCGCCACGATTGCGGATTCAGAGGAGGCGAGCAGCGTCTACCAGGCGATGCTCGCGCTGAAGGTTGACAACGGCGCCGCGCCCTCGTGTCCCCTCGATGAGGGCGCCGATTACCGGATCACCTTCCGTGACGAGTCGGCTGCCGTCCTCACGGCATGGGTCAAGCCCGATGGCTGTCGCGACGCCAAGATTGGCGCCAGTCGCCTCGTCTACGCCACCACCGATCAATTTTGGCAGACCCTCGCCAGCGCGCTAGGAGTCAGCGCGAACTCGCTCTTCGACTTGACGTATCATGGCGGGCCTACGGCGCCCCCGCCTGGCCCGGGCGACTGGTCGGACCGCTAGAGCCAGCGGGGCGCGGACACGATGTCTGCGCCACTGGCACGCCCCGAAAGAAACAGCAACCCCCTCGCCGTGTAGGTGAGGGGGTTGTGGGTCAGGCTGCGCTAGCGCGTGCCCAACTCAGGATGATCTTCGATCTCACCGCGCCAGCCGCCGCTCGCCTCTTGCGTGTGCTCGATCAGCCCCTTGAAGCGCTCCAGATCGGTCTTGACCTCACGATCGAGGAAGCCCAGCGCCGAGCCGGCCTTCTCGACGGCGCCTTGTGGCTCATACTCCAGTTGGAGCATGACCTGCGTGGTGGTATCGCTCAGCCGATGGAAAGTGACGACGCCCGCATTGGGGTCGCCTGAGATGCTGCGCCAGGCGATACGCTGGTCGGGCAGTTGCTCGGTGATCTCGGCGTCCCACTCCTGCTCCTTGCCGCCGACGCGCGCCTTCCAATGCAGACGCTTGTTGTCGAGTTGCGTGACCTGCTCCACACCCTCCATGAAATTCGGGAACTGCTCAAACTGCGTCCACTGGTCATACACCTGCCGAATTGGCGCATGCACTTCCACCGAATGCTCAGCTTTCGCCATTGTCGCGTTCCTCCTTGCTCTTGTTTGCTCTTTACGGCACAGCCATCCGAAGCTGTACGCGCTATCACTCCGCAAGTTGAACGCCACTCGCGCCACAATCCCGGTGCAAGCCTTGCGCAATCGCCGCGCAATCTCCAGCGGCTCAGCTATGTGCGGGATAGAGCGCGAAGTGCGAGTAGCTGGCCTCGACGCCGTGATTCAGCACGATGACGCCCGCGCCGCCGCTGATGGGGCCATCGGGCGGCAGCGCCGCCG
>JAICVT010000187.1 GCA_025935235.1 Ktedonobacterales bacterium
AGCGCGAGACACCCTCGATGCCCTGATTGTTCCACGGGCCGCCCTGATCGAATGGCCCCATGAACATCAGATAGGCGCGCACGGCGTCGGCGCCGTAGCGGCTCACCACATCGTCGGGCGCAATCACGTTGCCGCGCGACTTCGACATCTTCTGCCCGTCTGGCCCCAGCACCATCCCCTGATGGTAGAGCCGCGTGAAGGGTTCGCTGAAGTTCAGCAGCCCCATATCGCGCAGCGCCTTGACGAAGAAGCGCGCGTACATCAGGTGCAGCGTGGCGTGCTCTGGCCCGCCGATGTACATATCCACCGGCAGCCACTGCGCCACCTTCTTCGCGTCCCACGCCTGCTGATCGTCGTGCGGATCGGCGTAGCGCAGGAAGTACCATGCCGAGCAGATGAAGGTATCCAGTGTGTCGGTCTCGCGCGTGGCGGGCTGGCCACAGATCGGGCAGGTGGTGTGCAAGAACTCCGGCACATAGCGCAGCGGCGACTCGCCCGTCGGCTTGAAATCCACTTCGTCGGGCAGCCGCACCGGCAACTGGTCATCGGGTACGGGAACAGCGCCATGCTCAGGGCAATAGATGATCGGGATGGGCGCGCCCCAGAAGCGCTGGCGGCTGACCAGCCAGTCGCGCAGGCGATAGTTGATCGTGCCCGCGCCAGCGCCATGCTCCTCCAGCCAGGCGATGACGCGGCGGTTGGCCTCCTCGGCTGGCGCGCCATCGAACGGGCCGGAGTTGACCAGCCGTCCGTGCGCCGTCTTGGCCTCGCCCCACGTCGCCGGATCGGTCAGCGGCTCGTCGCCATCCTGCACCACCTGGATGATCGGCAGCCCGAAGGCGCGGGCAAACTCGAAGTCGCGCTGGTCATGGGCTGGTACGCCCATCACGGCGCCCTTGCCATAGCTCATCAGCACGTAGTCGGCGATCCAGATCGGCGCCTGCGCGCCGCTGACCGGATTGGTGACGTAGGAGCCGAGCGGCACGCCCGTCTTGGCCTTCGCCTTGTCCACGCTCATGCGCTCGATCTCGCTCTCGCGCCGCGCCTGCTCCACGTAGGCCTGCACGGCCTGGCGCTGCTCCGGCGTGGTCAGTTGCTCCACAGCGGGATGCTCTGGCGCCAGCACGAAGAAGGTCGCGCCATAGATCGTGTCGGGGCGCGTGGTGAAGACGGGCAGCTCGATGCTCGCCTTCTGCCCACGCTTGCGGTTGGCGGTCGGGACGCTGGCGGTGAAGCGGATCTCAGCGCCCTCGCTGCGGCCAATCCAGTTGGTCTGCATCAGGCGCGTCTTCTCAGGCCAGTCCAGCCCGTCGAAGCGCAGCAGCTCGTCGGCGTAGTCGGTGATGCGCATCAGCCACTGGTCAATCTCGCGGCGCTCGACCGGCGTGCCGCAGCGTTCGCATGCGCCGCTAACCACCTGCTCGTTGGCCAGCGTCGTATTGCACGTCGGACACCAGTTGGCGGGCGCCTTGGTGCGATAGGCCAGCCCGCGCTTGTAAAACTGCAAGAAGACCCACTGCGTCCACTTGTAGTAGTCGGGCAGGCAGGTGATGACCTCGCGCGACCAGTCCCAGCCAGCGCCCATGCGCCGCAGTTGCTGCTGCATGTTGGCGATATTGGCCAGCGTCCAGGTGCGCGGCTGGATGTTGCGCTTGATGGCGGCGTTCTCGGCGGGCAGGCCGAAGGCGTCGAAGCCGATCGGCTGCATGACGTTGTAGCCGCGCATGCGCTTGAAGCGGCCGTAGATGTCGGCGCCCGTGTAGTTGTACCAGTGGCCGATGTGCAGGTCGCCGGAGGGATAGGGGAACATGGCGAGGTTATAGTATTTCGGGCGCGGGTCGTCGTCGCGAGCGATAGTATCGCCCGCCTCGGCCCAACGCGCCTGCCACTTCGTCTCGAACTCCGCTGGCTGATATCTGCTGCGTGCCATGACAGCGCCGCTCCCTCCACCCCCGAACCGCCGCCGGGGGATCGCTCGACCGCGCAACGCGGCTCACCGGTCTCCTGTTTCGCGCGCGCACAAGACAATAAACCAGACAACAAACGGCCTTTCGCCCAGTGGGGGTGAAAGGCCGTCACGCCAGTGTGCGCGGTATCCGATTGGATGGTGGACCTGAGGGGGCTCGAACCCCTGACCTTCTGCATGCCATGCAGACGCGCTCCCAGCTGCGCCACAGGCCCTCGCGCGCGAGTCTGCCCCGCGAGCCTCCGTATGATACCACGGGGGCGCAGTGTTTGCAAGCGCGATCTGCGGTCGCCACAGAGCGCCAGGCGCGGCGCCGCCTACTTGCGCTGCTTCGGCTTGCCGTGGCCGTTCTGCGCGGCTTTGGTTGGGTTGGCGGGGGCGCCTGTGTTGCCTCGCGAGGTGAGGTCGGAGGGCGTCAGCACGCGACCCTGGCCGCGCTGCTCGCCGCGCTCATCACCGCCCACCCGCCTCGACTCGGAGCCGCGCGGCGTCGGGCCGCTGGCGACCCCCGCGGGTGGTCGCTGCCGCTCGTTGTGCTCGCGCCGCTCGCGTCGCCAGCGCTCAGCCTCATCGGCGGCGCGGCCTGTGTTGGCCTCGTTGCGCATCGCGCCCATCGCATAGCCAAAGCGTCGCGAGCGCCGCGAGATGACATAGCCGCCGCCAACCAGAATCACCAGAATAAACCCAAAGACTACCCAGCTCGGAACATTCGTCCCGCCGCTGGGGATGCCGGTGGGGTAGCGCGCCACCTGCCCGACCGCCGCATAGACAACAGGGCCGCTGGTCTTGCCCTGCGTCGCTACCAGCCCTTGCACGTTGGTCGTCAGGCCTGGCGCCACCACCTGCCAGCGCGCGCCGCCATCCGTCGAGCGATAGACGCCGCTGTCAATGGCCACATAGAGCCAGGTCGGCTGCTGGCGCAAAGTCGTCAGCGCCAGCGCGCTCCCCGCAGGCAGCCCGCCGCCGATGTGGCTCCAGCTCTGCCCGCTGTCGGCGCTGGTGAAAAGCCCGCTAGAGGTCGCGGCGAAGAGCGCGGGCGACGGCGTGGACGATGGCGCGCCGCTCACTAGCGCCAGGGCATTGACCTGCGCGCCGGAGGGCAGGCCAGTGGCGTGCGGCGTCCAGCTCTGCCCGTCATCGGCGCTGGCATAGAGCGCCGGGCCGGTCGCGTCATTCAGCCCCAGCAGCCAGAGGTTGGCGGGCGCGTCCCATGCCAGCGTGACGGGGGTCGCCTGAGACGGCAGCCCGGCGCCGACGCGCGTCCAGTGGGCGCCGTCATCCGCGCTGCGATAGACGGCGCCGTGGTCGGCGCCTGCCAGCAGCGTCGCGTCATCGGGCGTGGCCGCCAGCGCCAGCGCCGTCGCCTGGGCGGGTAAACCAGCGCCATAGCGGCTCCAGGTGTCGCCATAGTCGTCCGTGCGATAGATGCCCGCGCTCGTCCCGGCCAAGACCACGCCCGCGCGCGCGGGATCAGGCAACAGGCTGGCGACCGCCGCGCCGCTCGGGATGCCCTCGCCGCTGGCGACGTTGCCCGTCTGATCGGCCAGCCCGCGATAGACTGCCCCGTTGTCGCCCCCGGCGTAGATCAGCCCCGCCACCGTCGGATCAGCGGCCAGCGTGTAGACATGCGCGCCATCGGTCGGGCCGATCAACCGCCAGGAGCCGACCTGTGTCCCGCAGCCCGCCAGCAGCAGGAGCGGCACGAGCAGCGCCAGCGTGGCGAGCGGCGCCAACCGGAGACGACGCCAGAGCGGGCGCCTGAACACACGCGCGTAGGTCATTTCACACCCAGCCTTACGTGATAGCCAAAGTACCAGGGCATCGGTTCGGCAGGCAGCGCGGCGTGAACCGCTCTCTGATAGTCTGCCAGGCCGATCTCTTCGGCGGAGAGCGCGCCTGTCGCCAGAACTGACGACATCGAGATCGTCAGCCCGACGTAGCGCGCCGCATCGCCCTGTTCGATATTGTGCAGTTCGGTTTCTTCCACCTGCCGAAAATGTCCGCTGGCGCGCATGCGTTCGAGATGGCCCGATTTCTCCCAGCCCTCTGGCCCAACGTGGACGCCTTTCGTCGCCGCGACCTCGTGGACGCGCCCCATGAAGTCAATGAAGAGCTGCCTGGCTTCCCAGGTCACCATCGGCGGAAAGACCGTGTCATACGCGGCGAAGACACCCCCACGCCGCAGAATGCGCGCCACCTCGGCCAGCGTCGCGGTCGGCTCCATCCAGTGGAAGGCCTGCGAGACCGTCACGATGTCGGCGCAGCCATCGGGCAGACCAGTCTGCTCGGCGGTCGCCCCCATGAAGCGCAGATGGCTGGCGGACGGTCGCTCGCGGACGGCGCGGCGCTCAGCCTGGGCGCGCATCTCGTCGTTTGGCTCGACGCCGATCACTTCGCGCGCGACATCGGCCCAGAGCCACGTCGAGAGGCCGGTGCCGCTGCCCAGGTCTACCACCAGCGCGGGGCGAGGCGTCTCGGCAAGCTGAGTCAGCAGCGCGGGCAGAACGGCAGGCGCGGCGGGGCGATGCGCGTCATAGGTCGGCGCCACGCCGCTCCAGTGGGCGATGCGCCGCCTGGCCGCCGCGCTGGTCGCGCGCTCATCGCGCGGTTTCGAGGTTCGCCGTGCCATTCGATGCGCTCCTTGGGGAACCTCACCCCTAGCTCCTCTCCCACGGGAAGAGGGGAGCCAGAAGTCGTCAGGATAGCAAAGTGATCTCGTTGCCCACGCCGCGCTCGCGCGCCCGCTGATAGACAAACGCCGCCGTCGCCACATCCTCCGCGCCGATGCCGAGCGACTTGAAGAGCGTGATGGCCTCGGCGCTGGGTCGCCCGGCGACGCCGCCAGCCACGATACGCCCCAGCTCGACCAGCCGCCCGTCGCTGGCCGCCTCGATCAGGCTGAAGCGCCCCTCATGCTCCGGGATGAGCAGGTCGCCCGCCTCGTTCTGCGCCTGCTGGAGATCATCCACGGCGATCAGGTCGCTGCGCAGCACGGTCTCGGTATCCACCTCGCGCCGATGCCCCCAGTTGGACCCCATCGCGTTGACGTGCGCGCCGGGACGCAGCCACTCGCCGCGCATGACTGGCTCGCGCGCGGTGGTCGCCGTCACCACGATCTCCGCCGCGCGCACGGCCTCCTCGGCGCTGGCGACCGGGCGGATCTCGACGCCGATCTGATCCGCCACCTCGCGGCAGAAGGCAGCGCAGCGCTCAGGATCGCGCGCGTAGACCAGCAGGGTCTTGAGCGGGCGCGCCGCCGCCAGCGCCAGCGCCTGTGTGCGCGCTTGCCCACCCGCGCCGATCAGCGCGGCCACGCTGGCATCGGGGAGCGCCATGTGGCGCGTGGCCACGCCCGACGCCGCGCCCGTGCGCATCTGCCCCAGAAGGTCGGCCTCGATGATGGCGAGCAGGCGGCCGTCTTCGGCGGAGGAGAGCAGCACGACGAAGCGTACTTTGCCACCGACGGCGGTGTAGGTCTTCAGCCCGACGAAGCCTGGCCCATCGGCGGCGGGATCGCCCGCCTGTCCCGGCACATAGGCGGGCAGCGTATGCATGACGCCGCGCCCTTCTGGCAGCGCGACCCGCACGCGCGGCTGGTTGCGCACCTCGCCCGCGCCCTGCCGCCGGAACATCCCCTCCAGCACGCGCATCGCGTCGGGCATGCTCAGCAGCGCCCGCACATCATCCTCGCGCAACACCAACGCCATAGCTAGCCTGCTCTCTTCCCGCACTCTCGGCCCCGATGGAATATCACCTGTCGCTAGAGGCATCGCGCGGCGCGAGCCCTCCCAGCCCTCTCCCAGCGGGGGAGGGAGCGGAGCGTGGTCGCCCAGCGCTCGGATTAGCCCCCTCGTCAGTCGCGCTGCACCTTCTGGCCCCCCTCCCCCGCCGGAGAGGGGGTGGGGGCGCTCAGCGGCGGAAGACGCGGCGCACGTAGATCATCTCCTCGACGATCTCGCCGCGCCGACCGCGCCGCCGCAGTCCCCGGGCGGGCGTGGCCCCGCGCAACAACTCGCTGACCATCGGCGCGAGGCTGGCATCGGCCATCTGTGAGGCCAGCAGCCGTCGCGCCCGCCCACCGCGCAGCGCCGCCCCGGCCACGCGCCAGACCAGCGAGAGCGCGACCGCGCTGGCGCCCGTCGTGACAACCGAGCGCACGGCAGGCTGCCGCCACGCGGCGCTGGCCAGCGTCACCACGCGCTCGCCCAGCCGCTCAGGCAGCGCGAGCGGTCGCTCGGCGCCAGCCGCCTCGATGCTCAGCGCGCCGCCAGCCGGCCAGTCGCGCAGCTCGCTCAGCTCGCTCAGCGCGGGCGCCTCGGCCTCCACGACGCGCATCGGCGCGAGGCGACGCAGCGGCTGCCCGCACGCCACGCAATAGCTGGCGTCGCGCGCCGCGTTGGCCCCGCACGCCGGGCAGGCGGTCTGAGGCGAGAACTCATCTGGCGCCATCGGCGACCTCCTTCTCAGCTACGCGCGCCCGTTACGCCCGCTGAGCGAGCAACTCATCCAGCGCGCTCAGGATGCGATCGGTCTCCTCGACGGTATTGTAGAAGCTGGGCGAGATGCGAATCATCCCTGGGCGGAAGTCTATGATGATGCCGCGCTGGGTGAGCTGATGCACCAGCTCATCAGGCCGCTCCATCTCCACCAGCACGATCGAGCTGCGCTGCGCGCCATCCAGCGGACTGCGCAGCTTCCAGCCGCGCGCCTGCGCCTTGCGCGCCAGATCATCGGCCAGCCAGCGGGTGCGCTCGCGGATGCGCTCGACGCCGATCTCCAGCACGATGTCAAGCCCGGCGTTGGCGATGGTGATGCTGGGCATCGGCGGGGTGCCAGCCTCCAGCCGCTGCGCGTCATCGCGATAGGCGAACTCGCGCGTGTTGAACTGGAACTGGTCGCGCGCCGCCCACCAGCCGGTATGCGTGGGCCGCAGCTTCGGGATCAGTCCCTCGCGCACGTAGATGAAGGCGACGCCCTGCCCGCCCATCAGCCATTTCAGCGTGCCTGTCACCAGGAAATCAATGTTGGCGGCCTTCACGTCCAGCGGGATCTGCCCGGTCGCCTGATAGTCGTCCACCAGCAGCAGCGCGCCTTTGGTGTGCGCCATCTTCGCCAGTTTGGCGACATCCTGGATGTAGCCGCTGAGGTAGAAGACGCGTGAGGTGGCCACCAGCCCGGTGCGCTTGTCTATCTGCGCGCGGAAGCGCTCGGCGGGCAGCGTGATGCGATCCTCGCTCTCGACAAAGGCGACCTCCACGCCCTGCCGCTCGCGCGCCAGCCATTGATAGGCCAGCGTGGGGAAATCCATGTCGGCGCAGACGACCTTGTTGCGTGCGCCGAGGTCCAGCCCGCTGGCGATCTCGCTGAGCGCGCCAGAGACGCTGGGCGCGATGGCGATCTCGTGGGGCTGCGCGCCGATCAGCCGCGCCACCTTCGCTCGCAGCGCCGCCAGCTCGCCCATCCACATGCCATACCACGACTGCGCGCCGTGCTCGTTCCACTGCTCCTCAAAGCGCTCCATCGCGGCCATCGCGCGGCGCGAGAGCGGGCCGAGCGAGCAGCTATTCAGATAGGTCTTGCGCTGGAGGATGGGGAACTCGTCGCGCCAGGCCAGCAGGTCGGTATGCGGCTCAGGACCAATCGGCTGCGTTGGAGCATGCGCCGTCTTCTGGGGGGTCTCGCGGCGCTGCGAACGGGTTTTGGGCTTCGTCGCCTGTGATGTGCTGTCGGGCATCTATCGCTATCCCTTCACCTGGCCGGTCAGGCAGGCGCCGCATCCACGCCGATGCGGCGCCGCGCAACGCATGTCGCACTACAACACGTCGCTCTGGGCCAGTGTACCACGCGCCACGTCCCACGAACCGCATCCTTGCCAGCGCACGGCTCGCCATCATTTGCCCGGCGGCGCGGTCAGATAGATGCGCGCCCAGGCGGCGGGCGCGAAATAGGGTTCAGGGTTGGCCGGAAAGTTCATCACCGCCGGCTTGGCTGCCCAACTATCTTGCTCCTGTGCGATAGGGATGACCACGGCGTCGTCGAGCAGCGTGTTCTCGGCCTGCTGGTAGAGCGCCTGCCGCGCGGTGGGATCAAGCGTGGCCGCAGCCCGCGCCACCAGCGCGTCGGCGGCGGGATCGTGGATGATCCGCGTATCGTTGGCGCTCGGCGCGCTGATCTCCGATAACCAGTCTTGCGGGTCTGGATACTCCTCGTCAAAGTTAAAGTAGCTGACGCGGCCAACGAACGTGAGGAGCGTTTCCAGCCCACCGCCGACGCCAGAGAACGTGATGCGGATGCCGGGGAAAGCCGCCTGCCACTGCCGCGCCACAGCGTGATCGAACTTCACCTGGAATGGGTCCGCGCCCACCATATCAGAGACCGAATACCAGAGCGTGATCGGCGGGCATTGGCTCGTGACGCCGCCGCACCTGTCGGCCACATAGCTCTGCCAGAGCGCCTGCGCTCGCGCCACATCGCCCGTCAGCGGCGCCGTGGCGATGAGTCCGCTCGGCGCCGCCGGATACGCGCCTGTATTGTGCGGGATGAGATGATTGGTCGCCACGCCA
>JAICVT010000226.1 GCA_025935235.1 Ktedonobacterales bacterium
GCTGGGGCTGGGCGGCGCGCTGGTCTCGCCGGGACCATAGATCTGGCAGGTGTAGCGCACATGCGACTCCGAGCGCACGATCTTACCGATCGCCGCCGCGCGCGTCCCGCGCGCGCTGCGTGTGTCCCGCATGGACTTGCTCCCCCGCTCGCCGCCAGCTCGCCGCCAGCCGAGATTTCCGCCGCCTCGCTACCAATCTAGCCGCAGTATATCATGCGATCTCATGCGCCCGCGGGATAGCAGCCGGATAGCGGTGGGATAGGATACGTGCGCTACTTATGCTTCCTGGGCGTCGCGGTGGGCTTGACGGTGGCTGTGACGGTGGGGTGCGGCGTGTGCGTGGGAGTCGGCTCGGTCAGCCCCGGAATGCTGGTGGGCAGCTTGATGTGCGTCTGCGCCTCGCGCTGCGCCATCACCACGCCCATCGGGATCAACACGATCAGCGCCAGCGTCAGCGCCAGCGCCAGCGCGCTGCGCAGGGGCGTCGGCTTGCGGAAGCGCCGTGGGCGTGGCAAGGCGCGTGTGCGGTTTGGCAACCTGGAGTGTCGCCCCGTTACGGCGATGTAGGTGGTGCGCTGCCAGTAGTCGTCCTGCTTCAGCCAGTCCTGCCGCCCCACGGTAGGGCGGTCGCCCGACTGAGCGCCAGCCGTCTCGCCCGGCCGCTCGCCCAGCCCTTCACCGCCGATCTCGGCCGCCGACATCGGCGGGCGCGACCCAGTGTCTGCCCCTGCATGCGCCCCGGCCCGCGCTACAGTTGATGATGCGGGCGATTGCTCCTGGAGTCGGTCGCCTTGGTCCATCGCGTCGCCACCTCCTGCCTGCTTGCTGAGCGCTCGCTGAGAAGTCCGCTCACACGACTCGCGCCATCCGCCGCGCCCGCCAGATCACGCGGCATGGCCTCTGCTTTTGACGACGCCTGGCAGGCGACGATATTAACACCAGGATCAACAACGTCCCGCGCGGCGTCGCTCGCCGAACTGCTCACCATCATAGCCCAACCGCGCCCGCCGCCCGCGCATACCATCCACAGATACGAACGAATGGCCGCGCATGAGCGCGCACGCGCTACGCATTTTTGCGCCACTTTGTGCGCCTCGCCCCAGCCCGCGGACGCCATCGCGGCGAGCGGGAGAACCGCGCGAGGGCCCCGGATACGCCTCGCATGGGTATGCGTGGGCTATGCGCTGGAAGCCGCCACCTGGCAGTGTGTTAGAATGATGAGAATGACCTGACACAAAACGCGCAGATGGAACGCTCACAGTGTGACATGGCGTTCTGGGTGTGGGGAAAGACGTATGCAGGACGAGATGAACGCCAACGGGCCAGGGCACGGCAGCCAGAACGGCGCGCGCCCGTACACCGCGCCTTCTCCGACGCTGCGAGCGCCCCAGGCTCTCACCGCGCCCGGCGAGACCATCGAGCTGGAGCTGACCGATCTGGCCTATGGCGGCGACGCGGTGGGGCGCTACAACCAGCGCGCGGTCTTCGTGCCGGGTGGGCTGCCAGGTGAGCTGGTGCGCGCTCAACTCCAGCGCGAGCGGTCGAACTACGCCCGCGCCACGCTGCTCGACGTGCTGCGGCCCTCACCAGAGCGTGTGGCGCCACGCTACCCGGAGCTGAGCGACTCCGGCGGCTTCCAGTGGCAGCACATCGCCTACCCCGCGCAACTCGAATGGAAGACGCGCATCGTCTCACAGCTCCTGATGCGTATCGGCAAGTTCAACGACTTCCAGGCGCTCCCAACGATTGGCATGCCGGAGGAAGCCGATCCGTGGCGCTATCGCACCGTGGCGCAGTTCTCCGTAGCCGCCGATGGCGCGATTGGGTTCCGGCGCACAGAGAGCCACGACACGCTCGACATGCCCACCTGCCCGATCGTGCATCCAACTCTCGACAAGCTCTACCAGCTCACGCGCGCGTGGATCCAGTCGCACTGGGGCGCGCGGGCGCATGAGTATACCGAGCGCTTCACGCTGCGCGTGGCCGTCGGCGCTCCCGGCGCGCAGGCTTCGGGGCCGCTCTCACTGGCTGGCGGCCACACCTATCGCCACGGCCCCAGCGGCCTGCTGACGCTCGAGGCGCGGCCCGGCGCCCCCTTTGCCGAGGATGGCGGGCCAGACGCTGTCGCCAGCGCCCTGCTCGACGCGCTGCCGTCGCTGGCGGGCGTGGTCATCCTGGGTCTGCCAGGTGGACGCGGGCGGGTGATCGCTGGCCAGGACTTCGTCCATGAGCGCGTGCAGGATCGCATCTTCCGCATCTCAGCTGGCTCATTCTTCCAGGTCAACCCGACCCAGACGCCCGTGCTGGTGGATCAGGCCATGACGGCGCTCAAGCCTCGGCCCGAAGACATCGCGCTGGATGGCTATAGCGGCGCCGGGCTGTTCTCGCTCTTCCTGGCCTCCAAGGTGGCGAGCGTGCTGGCCATCGAGTCGCAGCCCAGCGCCGTCGCCGACGCGCGCCAGAGCGCCGCGCTGAACGACATCCACAACATCACGCCCGAAGAAGGGTTGCTGGAGCGCGTCGTCGGCGAAAAGCGCCGCCTGCGCATGCGTTTCGATGTGGCGCTGGTGGATCCGCCGCGCTCTGGCTGCCTGCCACGCGCGCTGATCGAGCTGGCGCTGCTGGGGCCGCGCACGATCGTCTACGTCTCGTGCGATCCCTCCACGCTGGCGCGCGACCTGCGCATCTTGTGCGACCACGACTACCAACTGACCTCGGTGCAGCCGGTAGATATGTTCCCTTTCACCTCACACATCGAGTGTGTCGCAACCTGCGAGCGCATCGCGCGCTAGCGAGTGGAACTCTGCCGGCGCAATACCTCGCACCACCTGTCATGGCGCATAACGCTTCAGCGCCAGGAGGGCACAGCATGGACATCTCGATTGACGGCGTGAGCATCTTTGTACACGAGGCTGGCTCGCCGCTGGGATATCCGCTCTTCGTGCTGCACGGTGGCCCCGGCCTCGACCACACTGAAATGAGTCCCTGGCTCGACCCGCTCGGCGATACCTTTCGCCTGCTGTATGTGGATGAGCGCGGACAGGGGCGCTCGCAGCGCGTGGACCCTGCGACACTCTCGCTCAGCGTCTTCGCGGCGGATGTGACACGGCTGGCCGAGGCGCTGGCCCTGCCGCGCTACGCGCTGCTGGGCCACTCATTCGGTTCCTTCATCACGCTGGCCCACGCCATCGAGCAGGGCGGCGCATCGCACTATGTCATCTCCAGCGGCACAGCCAGCTTCAGCAAATCCGCGCCAGAGATCGAGCGGAATCTGGCGGAGTTCGAGCCAATCGCCTTGCGCGAGCAGGTGACGCAGTCGTGGGCGCTGGAGCCGCACGCGCGCACGCAGGAGGATGTGGCGCGCCTCATGGAGATGCAGATGCCCTTCCACTTCGCCAGCGCCGAGAGCGACGCCTATCGCCGCTACATCGCGGCGCAAGCGGGACGCGAGATCTTCTCGCCTGGCGTGCTGGCCTACTTCGCCGCGCATGAATATGCCATCGAGTACGAAGATCAACTTGGCGCGATTCGCAAGCCCACGCTGATCCTCGCAGGCGCCGCGGACCGCACCTGCACGCCCCGCGCCGCCCGCGAGTTGCACGCGGGCATCTCCGGCAGCGAGCTGGTGATCTTCCCCGACGCGGGCCACATGACGTATGTCGAGCAGCCCGCCATGTATTTCACCGCCGTGCGCGACTTCTTCGTCCGCCACCCCGCGCCCGGCGCATAGGGAATGGGGCGCTAGACTGCCTTTCGTCGTCAAACGGTAGATGGAGGTCACACCACGATGGCCAAAGCATCCACAGCGACATCCACCGCAATCACCTCTACCATCCCTGCGACGATGCGCGCGCTCGTATTGCACGCGTATGACCTGGGCTCCTACGGCTCCCTGACGCTCGAAGAGCGACCCACTCCCCACCCCGGCAAGGGCGAGGTGCTGGTGCGCATGGCCGCCAGCCCCATCAACCCGTCCGATCTGGCCGCGCTCCAGGGCGCGCATGGTGGGAATAAGGCATTGCCGACGATTCCTGGCCTGGAGGGCAGTGGGACGGTGGTGCGAGCCGGGCGGGGATACCTGGCGCGCCGCCTGCTGGGCAAGCGCGTGGCCTGCGCCGCAGGCGAGGGCGATGGCGCCTGGGCGGAGTATATGGTCACATCGGCGCGGTTCTGTTCGCCGCTGCCCAGCGACTTCAGCGACGAGCAGGGCGCGGTGCGCATCGTCAATCCCTATACCGCATGGGCGCATCTCCAGATTGCCCGCCAGGCAGGCGCCCATGCGATTATCGAGACGGCGGCGGCTGGCGCGCTCGGACAGATGGTCAACCAGTTGGCCCAGCGACGCGGCGTGCGGGTGCTCAACATCGTGCGCCGCGAGGCCCAGGCGGAGACGCTGCGCGGCCTGGGCGCGAAGCATATTCTGAACAGCGAGGCGCCCGACTTCGACGACCAGTTGCGCGAGCAGTGCCAGCGGCTCGGCGTGCGGCTGGCTTTCGACGCCGTGGCCGGGAGCATGACCGCGCGGCTGCTCGCGGCCCTGCCGCCACACGGGCGCGTGGTGGTCTTCGGAGCGCTCGCCGAGTTTTATAGCGGCGAGACGATCAACATGGGAGCCAGCGACCTGATCTTCAACGAAAAGCGCATCGAGGGCTTCTACCTGCCGCTATGGGTCGCGCAGCAGAAACCACTGGCGCTGCTCTCGATGCAGCGCCAGCTCTATCGGCTGGGCGACCTGACGCAGGAAGCGATCCAGGTGCGCGCCCCACTGGAGGATGCGCAGCAGGCCATCGCGGCATACGAGGCCAACATGTCGGCTGGCAAGGCGCTGCTCATGCCAGGCAAGCTCCCAGGCTAAACGTCAAGAAGCGTCAGGCGCCACGGCCACGCGCCACGCGGCGTCGAAATGTCGTATGTCGCCCAACCGCTTGCCCGCTCGCTCTCGCCACCTGCGATGGCCGCTGGCAGCCTTGCGGGGCGTGCGGCGAGCGAGGCCACGGCGGGGAGGCCGCGCCATGACGCAGGAAGACCGCTTCGGCTTGCTGTTCCTGGGCTACTTCGCGCTCATCGTCGGCGCGGGCGTCGGCGTCTTCGCGCGCGGCGCGGCCGGATGGGCGGCGCTGCTCGTCATCGCCTTGGGTGGCGTGGCCGTCATGCTGCTCTCCCTGGCAGGCGCCGCGGCCCGCAAGGAGCGCGAGCAGTTAGTGGACGAGGCGCACGCGAGCGACGGGGAGGTAATGGGCGAGTAGCAGCGCCCCGCTTCCTCCGCACTCCCTCGATGTCCGAGGTGATACACTGGCTCCGCGGCGGATCGCAGATGACTGCCGCGCGCAGAGCCACATGCGACACGGCATGAGGAGGTGAGCCAGATGAGCGAGCGGCGCCACGAACGACTGGTCAGCACATTCTCGATTGTCGGGCGCGACGCACAGACAGGTGACCTCGGCATCGCCGTGCAATCAAAGTTCCTCGCCGTGGGCGCGGTCGTACCGTGGGTCAAAGCGGGCGTGGGCGCGGTAGCCACCCAGGCATGGGCCAACACCAGCTACGGCCCGCGCGGATTGGAGCTGATGGCCAAAGGCATCTCAGCCCGCGACGCGCTCGAGGCGCTGACCGGAGCCGACCCGCAGGCCGAGCATCGGCAGGCGGGGATGGTTGACGCACAGGGCGGCTCGGCCACCTTTACTGGCGCGAGCTGCTTCCACTGGGCGGGCGGCCTGCATGGCCCAGACTTCGCCGCGCAGGGCAACATCCTCGTCTCTGAGGCCACTGTGCATGCGCTCGCCGAGACCTTCCAACGCACGACGGGGCCGCTCTGGCAGCGGCTGCTGGCGGCGCTGGGGGCGGGACAGGCGGCAGGCGGCGATAGTCGCGGGATGCAGTCGGCGGCGCTGGTGGTGGCGCGCGAGGGCGGCGGCTATGGCGGCTACAACGACCGCTTCATTGATCTGCGCGTGGATGACCACACCAGCCCCATCGAGGAGTTGGGCCGCCTGCTCGAGATGCACGAGCTGTACTTCTTCAAGCCCGCGCCCGAAGACCTGCTCCCGCTCGATGCGCATCTCACCGCCGAACTGCAATCGCTGCTCGCGCGCAGCGGCGACTACGCCGGGCCGACCAGCGGCGTCTACGACCAAGCCACCTACGAGGCGCTGGAACGCTACGGCGCGCGCGAGAATCTGGAGGAGCGGCTGGCGCACGATCCCGCCGGCAAGCGACTCGACCGCAAGGTGATCGAGTACATGCGCCAGCACAGCGGAAGCTAGCGCGGCTGACCCACCGGCTGTGCTACCATGTCGGTTGGCCCGAATCGCGGGCCAGTTGAGATCGAGCAGCAGCAGGACAACATGGATTCAGGCGATTCTCTCAGTCACCTCGCCATTGGCGATGACCATACGCCGCCCCTGCGTGAGGGGCAGCCACTCAGCTTTCGCATCGTCAGCCGCGCCGCCGATTCGCGCGCCCGCGCGGGCGTCATCCGCACGCCGCACGGCGTCATTCGCACGCCCGTCTTCATGCCTGTTGGTACGCACGCCACCGTCAAAGCGGTCGGGCCGGACGATCTGGAGGCCATCGGCGCCAGCATCATCCTCTCCAACACCTATCACCTGCTGCTGCGTCCCGGCCCGGAGTTGGTGGCGTGCTTCGGCGGGCTGCATGGATTTATGCGCTGGCCGCATCCCATCCTGACCGACAGCGGCGGCTTCCAGGTCTTCAGCCTCGGCAAGCTGCGCGAAGTAACCGACGCGGGCGTCACTTTCCGCTCGCATCTGGATGG
The DNA here is from genome assembly GCA_025935235.1 of Ktedonobacterales bacterium. Classification (GTDB taxonomy): domain Bacteria; phylum Chloroflexota; class Ktedonobacteria; order Ktedonobacterales; family JADMIN01; genus JAKAIY01. Next base: position 6,776 of record JAICVT010000226.1, read on the forward strand.
CGCACTGGTCGAGATGACGCCGGAGAGTGTCATGCGCACCGAGGCGCTGCTGGGCGCCGATATTATCCTGCCGCTGGATGTCTGCCCGCCCTACCCCTCGACGCTGGAGTCGGCGCGCGTTGACACCGAGCAGACGCATCGCTGGGCTGAGCGCGCGCTGGCTGCCCGCGTGCGCCCGCGCGAGCAGGCGCTCTTCGGCATCCCGCAGGGTTCGATGTACGGCGACCTACGGGCCGAGAGCGCGCGGTTCATCGGCGCACTGCCCTTCGACGGCTTCTCCATCGGCGGGCTGTCGGTCGGGGAGCCAAAGCCGCTGATGTGGCGCATGCTGGAGGCGACTATCCCTGAGCTGCCCGACGACAAGCCGCGCCACCTGCTGGGCGTCGGCTCGCCCGACGATCTGCTCGAGGGCATCGAGCGCGGCGTGGATATGTTCGATTGCGTGCTGCCCACCCGCACCGCCCGCACAGGTGGACTCTATACCGCGCAGGGGCGGCTCAATGTGCGCGGCGCACGCTACCGCGACGAGCA
>JAICVT010000520.1 GCA_025935235.1 Ktedonobacterales bacterium
ACGTATCCGGGTTCGAGATGGCGCAGATCGAGGCGGTGCTGCGCATCCGCACGGGCAGCTTCCGTTATGCGCCCGCAGGCGCCACGCCACGTGTCAGTGAGTCGGAGAAGCTCGATCAGGCCTACAAGGTCCTCGAGGCCGACCCGGGCGACAGCGATCAGGAGATCGTCAAGGCCTATCGCCGCCAGTTGAGCCGCCACCATCCCGACAAGCTGAAGGCGAATGGGTTGCCGGAATCGATGATCGAGCACGCCAAGCAGCGCACGCAGCAGATCATAGAAGCATATGAACTGATTCGAGAGCGGCGGGGTATTTAGGCCGTGTCACTGGCCGTCCATGGCGGGGGCTGACGGCTTGCCCATTCCTCGATCACCTGTTGGACCGCCTGCAGCCCGTCTGTGAGCGCGGCGGGTCCGGGCTGCAGGATAACGGCGGACTTGATCTCGCGCACGAAGCCGCTGCGAACCGCCGGGATGGTGCTCCAGCCCGGCCGTGCCGCTACTTCGGCCGGCTGGAACTTCTTGCCGCACCAGGAGCCGAGAATGATGTCTGGCGCACGGCGCGGTACCTCCCCGCCATCGGCAATGATCCGGTTGCGGCCGAGCGGTTGCAGCGACAGCTCGGGGAAACAATCCTCCCCGCCCGCGATGCCGATCAGCTCCGACACCCAGCGGATGCCGGAGATCAGCGGCTCGTCCCACTCTTCGAAATACACGCGCGGCCGGCGCAGGAGCGCAGCGGCGCGCACGCGCGCGCTTTCGAGCCCCGCCTCGAGCTGTGCGATCAACTCGGCCGTTCGCGCCTCGCAACCGATCATCCCGCCCAGCATGCGGATCATGCGGAAGATCTCCGCGACGCTGCGCTGGTTGAAGAGGTGTACTTCCAGTCCCGCACGCACGAGTTGCGCTGCGATATCCGCCTGCAGGTCGGAGAAGCCGAGAACCAGGTCCGGCTGCAGCTCCAGAATGCGATCGATCTTGGCGCTGGTGAACGCCGAGACACGTGGCTTCTCTTTTCTCGCCCGCGCCGGCCGCACCGTGAACCCGGAGATCCCGACGATTCGACGCTCTTCACCCAGCAGGTAGAGCGTTTCGGTCGTCTCCTCGGTGAGGCAGACGATCCGTTGCGGAAATCCGCGGGCAGAGGACATGAGTGCCATGGTAGCAGGCACAGGGATGCGCGTTGGGCTGGGCGGGAGCCCGGATCCAGCGCGCTGCAACAATGTTAACCTTGCCGGTGATGTGGGCACGTTTCTGGAGCTTTCTTGACTGGTGCTTCTTCGGTCCCGCTTCCCAGGGGGCCGGACAGCGCGCGCGGCTGGTTCGCGCCATGCGCTATCCATATGCAGTCGTGCGCGACCTCTCGCGTGGCGATATCAACCTGCGCGCAATGGGTCTGGTGTATACGACCCTGCTATCGCTCATCCCGCTCGCCGCCTTCAGCTTTGCGATCCTGAAGATCTTCGGCGCGCGGGGCGACCTTCAGCCCGTGGTCTATGAGTTCTTCAGCGCCCTGGGCCCGGCCGGCGCAGCCGAGGTGACTTCCCGCGTCATGGACTTCGCCAACAGCGTCAGCGGCGGGGTCGTCGGTTCCGTGGGATTTGCACTGCTGGCGTGGACGCTGGTGGGCACCATCAAGAAGGTCGAGGACAGCTTCAATTTTCTCTGGCGCGTGCAGCAGGCGCGCAGCTTCGCCCGCAGGGTGAGCGAGTATCTGACCCTGATCGTGGTCGGTCCCGTGATCGTGGTGGTCTTCATCGGCATGTCGCGCCGTGCGCTGGAGAGCGCTCCGATCCGCGTGCTCGGGCAACTGCCGCTTCTCGACATGCTCACTGCCGCGGGCGTGAAGCTCGCCCCGTACGTAATGGTGAGCGCGTTCTTCACTGCGCTCTATCTTTTCGTCCCGAACACACGCGTGCGTTGGCGGCCCGCGCTCATCGGTGCGCTCGTAGCGGGCGTGGCTTGGGCGGCCGTGGGCCGCGGCTTCACGGCGCTCGTCGTGCACTCCACGAGGCTGACCATCGTTTATGCGGGATTCGCGTTCATCGTCGCCGCCTTGCTGTGGACGTATTTCGGCTGGCTGATCCTGCTTGCGGGTGCGCAGCTCTCTTTCTATATCCAGAACCCGACGTACCTGCGCCTCGGATTGCAGGAGCTGAAGCTCTCGAGCATCGAGGTCGAGCAGCTCGCGCTGCGCCTGATGTACTTCGTCGGGCGTGCCTACGTCACGGGCGGCAGGCGCTGGAGCCTCAACGGACTTGCGACGGAGCTTGGACTGCCCGGCATTGCGGTCGCGCAGATGGTGACGACGCTGGAGCACGCCGGTCTGCTGGTAGTCACGGAGGACGATGAGCTGCTGCCGGCGTGTGACATCGGTCGCATGCTGGTCAGCGAGATCCTGGAGATCGCTCGCCATCAACG